>JAHDFA010000083.1 GCA_020628495.1 Hellea sp. | reverse complement strand
GGCCCACTTCGACGCTAAAGCTCTGTTTTTACCATTGGTCTTGCGAAGCAGACGACTTATTTTATGGGCCAAAGTGACACCATTTTTCTATCACCTTGGGCCCGTGCATTTTTACAAGCAAATGCACTGAGTGACCCCATCCCGCAACCCTGTAATTTACCCCCTCTTTACCTCAAAGACTCTGCGGCCAAAATCTGCTATGTTGTCCGAATGGCGCAAAATTCAAGTTCCATCCCTGTTTCAAAGCGTCACCTGAATATAAGATTCTAAGCCGTTTCAATCGCTTACAAAATAAATCAAAAACTCCATCCTCACTTTGCGTTTTGAAGGGCATATTTAAGCTGTTCTTTCAAACACGGGACAGGTTAGCGCTTCTGACTGGTTTGAGAGACGGTGTGTTCAGATGTTATTCGTAGCGGGATGACATTGGGACCGGATCGCGAGAGCTGCACCTCCTGAAACGGGGGCAATCCAGTACGGCCGTTATCCGCAAGCACCGCCGCGTGGTCACCCTCGCGTAAAATATTTTTTCTTTTCGGTACTCCGTCGTGAGGGCCGACCACGCGGGCCGTCCTATTGCCCACGCTACTGCCTCGGCAGTCCTCCATATTGAAACCTTCGTTTCAACGGGGCCTGCAAAACACGCCCGCTCGGCCGCATGTCATTGGTATCGCGATGTTAGCCGCAACCCGACGCATTCGCGTATCATCAAGATGAAAAAAAATTCTGAGGAAAATCTGGAGCGGGCGATGAGATTCGAACCCACGACCCTCACCTTGGCAAGGTGATGCTCTACCACTGAGCTACGCCCGCTCATTAGATTTGCGTAGAAAATGCGTCCCGTGAGCCGCATTCCTTGGTAGGCGCGCCGTATAGACTCAAATGCGCGGCGTGTTCAAGCCTTTTTGCAGGGCAAATTCACATTGTCCCCTTAGGCCAAAAACGGGACTCTGCGGACAGCGGAGAATATGCTATGCGAAAGTCCATCATCACAAGGGGAGACGAAACATGTTCAACGAAAAACTGGTCAGAACGGCGAAGCAACTGACCAAATATTGCCAGACAGGTGATGAAGAAAAAGGCTTAAACGAACTCTATGCGCCGGACTGCGTCTCTGTGGAAGCGCTGGATATGCCGGGCGGGCCGATGGGCCGCGAAGCCAATGGTCTGGACGCAATCCGAGGCAAACACGCTTGGTGGTATGAGAATAATGAGGTGCATAGCAGCACAGCGGAAGGGCCCTATCTGCACGGCGATGACAGCTTTTCCCTCGTCTTTGAAATGGATGTTACGGATAAAAACTCGGGCGAGCGGGTTCAGATGAAAGAGGTCGGACATTATACCGTTAACACGGATGGTAAAATTATACGCGAGGCATTCTATTATCCGCCCTTTGAATAGGCAGGCCGATTGATCTAAGCGCGGGATATGACAGCCAAAACTCACCCGAATGAACCCACGCTCTATGCCCTGCTGGACCAACTCGGCATTGCGCACCATACCGAAGAACACCGCGCCGTTTTCACGGTCGAAGAAGGCGCGGATGTGAAAGCGCGCCTGCCGGGCGGTCACTCAAAAAACCTGTTCCTGAAGGATAAAGCCGGAGACTATGTCTTGGTCAGCGCTCTGGGCAGCGCGGTCATAAAACTGAACCAATTACATAAACGCATCGGGACGAAACGCCTGTCCTTTGGCAAGGCTGACGCCCTGCTGGAGCTGCTCGGCGTGGTGCCGGGATCTGTCACCGTGTTTTCCGTGCTCAATGATAAGGAAAACAAAGTCCGCCTCATCTTGGACAAAGCGCTGTTCGACCATGACGCCGTTTGGTTTCACCCCATGCGCAATACGGCCAGCACACGAATTGCCCCGCAGGATATACTCCGCTTTGCCGAGGCGACGGGGCATACGCCGACTTTGATCGATTTTGATGAGGATGTGACATGAGCTATGGTTTGACCGTTTTGGGGTCCGTCAATCTGGACCTGATTGTGCAAGTCGCGGATTTGCCACAGCCGGGCGAGACCGTCACGGGCGGCATCTACACAGCCCTGCCCGGTGGCAAAGGCGCAAATGTCGCCGTGGCGGCGAAGCGCTTGGGCGCGGAAACGGAGATTATGGCCGCCGTCGGCAATGATGATTATGCGGCGCAAGCGCTCGTTAATTTGGAAAAAGAAGGCGTCTATCTGGACGCCGTCCGCCGCGTCGACGCCCATACGGGACTGGCCTTTATCACAGTGTCGGCGGATGGAGAGAACCAAATCGCGGTCGCCAGCGGAGCCAATGCCGCCTATGCACCGCAGGATGTCCCAAAGCTCTGCAGCAATGTTTTAATCACCCAGTTTGAAATCCCAACAGCCACCATCGAAGGGGCGCTGGAGGGCTATAATGGCTTTGTAACCGTGAATGCCTCGCCCGTCAGAACAGGTGTGGATGCCATTCTGAAACGAGCCGATCTCATCATCGTAAATGAAGGCGAGGCCGCGCAATATGATTTGAAAAATTACGCAGGATTGGTCGCCATTACGTTGGGGGCCAAAGGCGCGGAAATGCGAATAGGCAACAAAGTGCTCGCCCGCGCGGCGCCGCCTAAAGTTAACGTCATCGATACGACTGGGGCGGGCGACGCCTTTGCGGCTGGCCTCACCGTGGCGCTGGCAGAAAAACAATCCCCGCAAGACGCGCTGGATTTTGCTTGTGCCGTGGGGGCGTTGACTACGACGAAACTCGGCACACAAACGGCCAGCCCAATCCGCGCCCAGGTGGACGCGCTCTTGGGCCGCTAAAATGTCGGCTTCATATCGAAATATCGTTTTGGCATCGTTCCGCGCTTGCGCAATTCTTCTTCTGAACAACCGCGCAGCTCATGCGGGAATACCGTCCATTCATCCGTTTCATGGACATAGAAATCCGGCGTTCGGTCTGTCAGATTTCGCTTAGGCTTATAAAAAATCGTCGCCACGCGAATATCTTCCGGCGTATTTCGGCGGCAGCGCGCGCGAACTTCGCGAATGATGGCATCGACGCTGCGACCGCTGTCAAAAATATCGTCAATGATCAGCAGCCGGTCTTCGGCATTCACGACATCGACAACATGTTGCAGCCCCATGACCTGAACCTCGGGCAGGATTTCATCGCCGTCAAAGCTGGTCGTACGCGCGCCATAGCTGGCTGTACGAATGGCAAAATGGTTTGTCGGGCAATCCAGCGTTTCCAGCACTTCCTGCACGGCTATGCCGACAGGCGCGCCGCCGCGCCACACGCCCAGAATAAAGCTGGGTTTGAAATCTGACTCTGCGATGCGAAGCGCCAACTCAAAGGAGTCACGGAGCAAGCCTTCCGCGCTGACAAACGTCTTCTCAATTTGGGGTGTCGGCTCAGCCATAAATGCGCTCTCTCACTGAAGTGAGCCAGCGGCATAAAGGAATGGCCGCTTCCCCTCAAATCTTTTCCTGCGCATAAGGCAGTATGGAAAACACCTCTTCAATATCTCGGCCTTTGATGTTTGACTGCGACCCCGGACAGGATGATGCCATCAGCCTCATCATGGCGCTGTCACCCGGCAGCGGGCTTGACATTCGCGCCATTACAGTTGTCGCGGGCAATACCTCTTTAGTAAAATGCCAGCGTAATGCGCGAATGATTGCGCAAATTTGCGGACGGGTAGATGTTCCAATTTTTGCTGGACGCGCGGCGCCGCTAAAACTGCCGCTGGCCACGGCAGAAGAGGTTCACGGCGTTGAAGGATTAGACGGGCTGGACATTTTCGAACCGGACTTACCCTTACAAAGCGAAAATGCGGTGGACGCTATCATTCGCCTGTGCCGGAGCGTCGACGATATTGTCCTCGTGCCCACAGGACCGCTGACCAATATCGCAGCCGCACTGACACGGGCGCCCGAGATTGCAGAGCGGATTTCGGAAATCGTCATAATGGGCGGGGCGAGGGCGGAGGCAGGCAATATCACGCCCTCCGCCGAGTTTAATATTTATGTTGACCCGCATGCTGCGAGAATCGTCTTTGACGCGCCCGTTAAGAAAACGACTTTTGGCTTGGACGTCACGCATAAAGCCCTCATCCGTGACGAACATGTGGACCGGATTGCATCACTGGGTACGGAGATGGGCGACCGCCTGACAGGCATGTTGCGCAGTGATTATGCGGAATATGACCGCGCCAAATTTGGCACGTCTGGAACGCCCATTCATGATGCCTGCACCACAGCCTATCTGTTGCAGCCCGACGTCTTCACTTTTAAATCCGTGAATGTGCAAGTTGAAGTAGACAGCCCGCTGACCCGCGGACACACCAGCGTGGATTTTTGGCAAATGACAGAGCGACCACGCGATACACAATGGGCGGTGGACGTGGATGCGGAAGCCTTTTTCGAGCTGATGATAGGCCGGATTGCCGCTTATACAGACTGAATTAGAGATTGCCCCTTTCCAATAGCCGCGATGTCAGTAAAAAGACCATGGCTGGTAATGAAGAGGGTGCAATCTCATGGCGTTTTGTATTGAATGCGGAGCAAAAGCTCCGGATGTCGCGAAATTTTGTCCACAATGCGGTGCAGCGCTGGTTGAAATTGAGCCTGTGGTCAAGTCGGCCCCCGCAGCTGCACCTGTCACTCCAACAGTTGAAACCGTCGAAGCCGACACCATAGAGACGCCGGAAATTCTGGATACGGAACCGGAAGAAATAGTCGCCGATACGACAGAAATCGAAACCATGGCTGCGGATCCGGTTGATGCAGCCCCATCCGCAGCCGCAAGCATTGCAGCAGCCGCGAATTTGACTGACGAAGAGCCGAAATCGAAAGCGGGATTACTTATCGGACTTGGCCTTATTGCCCTGATTGCAGCCGGCGGCGGCGCTTATGCACTGGGTCTGTTTGGCGGTGATGACGATACAGCCAAGAGCGCAGCGACCGCGCCTGTTATCGATGAGGCCGAGCCTCTGGCTGAACCAGAGATGGTTGAAATCGACACACCGGATACAGACCCTGTACTGACGGCTTATCAAGACGCCATTAAAACGGGCCGAATTTCCGACCTCGGGAAATTCGCAACCGCGAACCCGGAAAGCGGATTGGCAAAAGATGCTGAAGCGGCGGCCTTTGCCTCGCTCAAACGTCAAAACTCCGTCTTGGCCTACACGGTTTTCACCGAATATTTTCCGGACGCGGATACGTCATCTTATATCGGGCCTCGCGAAAATTCAGGCGAGAGCGCTGAAGAAGTTGAGCAAGTTGATATTGAAATGTTCAATACGCCTGAGCCTGCACCCGCGCCTCAGACCGTAACGCCGTCTATTGTCCGGTCCAGTATTACGCAACGCGCGGAAGAGCTGGATGCATTCATCGCGCAAGGAGATGCGGATTATGCGCTCCTCGTCATTGATGAAATGTTGGGAATGAGCGACTTGAACGATGCCGAGGCGACATATCTCTTAAATCTTCGCGCCCGGGCAGAAACATCACGCGGGTTGATCGCACCGTCCGCACCCACGCCAATTGAACCGATTGTGGTGCAACCTGCGGCATCAACCGAGATAACGCCAGCGCCTGAATCGGCGGCCCCAACGCCGGAGCCCGCCGCGCCGAGCGCCGATGCCGCTGAGGCGCTGGATCCTAATCGTCCATATGACACACCCGCAAAAGCCATCGAACGCTTTGGGGGGATTACGCCGGACGCCGCCACCGAACCCGGTTCTTGCGATATGGCCTTTTCGGTCAGCACCGCCGGAACGCCGACAAATATTATTGCCAGTTGCACGGACCCGATTTTCACACAACCCGCAAAAGACGCGGTTACGGAATGGGTCTATTCACCGGCTATGCTGAACGGCGCTCCCGTTCAACAAAACGGCGTCGTGGTCACGATCCGATTTAATCTGGAATAGTCGCTGGGCTATGTCACCTCCTCACCGGGATGTGACCGCCCATCCGCTGGGAACCTATGCCGCGGTCTTGAATTGCAGGAAGTGACCCGCCACATGAGGGCGGAATTTTCGACTTTGTGAGATTTTATGACCGATACAGCCACCGATATTGTCAAAGACAGTTCTGATGCCGCCTTTATGGCGGATGTAATTGAGGCCAGTTCAAATGTGCCTGTGATTGTGGATTTCTGGGCGCCATGGTGCGGACCGTGTAAGCAGCTTATGCCCCGCCTTGAAAAGGCCGTGAAAGCGGCTGGCGGCAAGGTCAAGCTCGTCAAAATCAATACGCAAGAGCATAATGGCGTCGCCTCACAACTCGGCGTGCGGTCCATTCCGGCTGTCTATGCGTTTAAAGACGGCCAGCCCGTTGACGGTTTTATGGGCGCACAGCCCGATACAGCCCTGAACGAATTTATTGCCCGCCTGACGGGCGAGACCGATCCTAAAGAAGAAGCCAAGTCTCTGGTCGCCAGAGCGCGGGACAGTCTGGCGGCGGGCGATCCCGGCGGCGCGGCACAAGATTTTGCGGGCGCGCTCGCTTTGGACGATGAAAATGCGGCGGCTCGTGCAGGTCTGGCACGTCTTTACATCGATGGGGGAAATGATGAAGGGGCGATGCAATTGATTGCGGACGCGCCGCCATCTGTTCTCGAAGATCCCGAAATCGTTGCGCTGAAATCGAAATTTGAGCTGCGTCCGGCGGCGGATGAGGATGACCCGACGGTTGAACTGGCCGCAAAAGTAAAGGCCGATCCGAATGATTTGGATGCGCGGCTCGAGCTTGCCAAGGCACTGGTCGGAGCAGGACGAAATGCAGAAGCCGTGGATCACTTAATCTATTCAATCGGCAAGAACCGCGCCCATGACGGCGAGGCTGCACGTCTTTTCCTGCTGACTATTTTTGAAGCCGAAGGCACAGAATCAGACGTCTCACGCGACGGACGCAAACGCCTGTC
>JAHDFA010000004.1 GCA_020628495.1 Hellea sp. | reverse complement strand
CGATAAAATTGGAGTCTGGCCGAGAGAATGCTGCGGACCTCTTTATCGATTGTTCCGGATTTCGCGGACTATTGATTGGCGATGCTTTGAATGTTGGCTATCAGGATTGGTCAGAATTTCTGCCCTGCAACCGCGCTGTTGCCGTCGCTTGCGAAAGTGCGGGTCCGTTACTTGCCTATACAAAATCCACGGCACGTGAAGCGGGTTGGCAATGGCGTATTCCGTTGCAACATCGCACCGGTAATGGTCATGTTTATTGCGATGGTTTCACCACTCAAGAGCAGGCGACAGAGCGTTTGGTGAATACGCTGGATGGCGAGATGATTGGAACCCCGAAACAGCTGGGATTTACAACGGGTCGTCGCGACGAATTTTGGTCGAAAAATTGCGTGTCTTTGGGACTATCTTCCGGTTTTTTGGAGCCGCTTGAATCGACCTCTATCCACTTTGTGCAAAGTCATGTCTCCAGATTGCTCGAATTCTTCCCGGATAAGAATTGCGGCGCGGCGACGCGGGCGGAATATAACCGAGTGGTTGGAAAAGAGTTTGAGCTCGTCCGGGATTTTCTGGTCTTGCATTACAAACAAACCCAGCGAGACGACACAGAGTTTTGGCGCTACTGCAAGGATATGGCTGTTCCCGACAGCCTGACCCACAAAATGCAACTCTTCGCGGAGACCGGACATATTTTCCGCGAGATTGACGATATTTTCCGCGAGAGCAGCTGGGTACAAGTCATGATTGGACAGGGCCTCATTCCGGGCGATTATCACCGAATGGCAGATAAACTGAGCGCAGAAAAATTGGAGCAATTTTTATCAGATGTAGATGCTCTGATCGGTCAAACGGTGGCACCACTGCCAAGCCATAGTGAATTCATTGCCAGAAATCTTGGTGCCTAACGTTATTGCGTAAGGTTGCGGATGGCGTCCTTATGTGTCGGCATGGCGTGGGTCGCGGCAGCTATGGCGTCTTTGACTTGAGCAAATCTTGTCTCGACGGGAACGCCCCGCGACATAGCCCGCGCAGATAGTCCGGGCGCTCTTTCAGGGATTATGCCCTGACCGATAAGAACCGCCAGCCAGCTGGGCTTGCCGAATAGTTCACGCCCGTCCAAGGAAATGACGCCATTTTGACGGAAGTGATTAATTTTGAACTGAAGACTGTCGGAAAATTCCAGCGCAGCCATCTCTTTCCAGAACGGCTCGTCCCGTTCATTCGCAATATAATGCAAAACCAGAAAATCGCGAATACGTTCATATTCTGCGACTGTCAGACGGTTATATTCTTCAGCCAAGAGAGGCGACATCTCTTGATCAGGGAATAGGGTCAGCAATCTCATAATCGCAAATTGAATCAGGTGGAGCGAGGTCGATTCCAACGGTTCCATGAAGCCAGCCGAAAGTCCGACAGCGACACAGTTTTTATTCCAGAACTTTTTTCGGCGACCTGTCAAAAAGCGAAGATGTTTGGCGTCAGCTATCGGCTGTCCATCAAGATTATCGCGCAAGGTCTGTTCCGCCTCCTCCGCAGTTGTGAAACGATCGCAATAAACATAGCCATTGCCTGTTCGGTGCTGCAGCGGAATGCGCCATTGCCATCCGGCTTTACGGCAGGTTGATCGCGTATAGGGAATGGTATCGCCCGTGCTCTCGGAGGGAACGGCGACAGCGCGATTGCATGGCAACCAGTGTGACCAATCTTCATATCCGGTTTTCATTGCACCTTCGATCAAGACACCGATAAAGCCTGTACAATCCAAAAACAGATCGCCTTCGATGGGCGGTCCATCTTCCATTGTGACGCTCAGAATATGTCCGGTCGCAGGATCCAAATTCACGTCAGATACCCGGCCTTCCAAACGCGTGACATTGCGGGCCTCGGCATATTGTCGCAAATATTCCGCATAGAGTGTGGCGTCGAAATGATAGGCGTAATCCAATCGGGATTGGACTTGTCTTGGATCGCTGTTGGGGTGCGTAAAGCGCCCCGCTTTCGCCGCCGCGTAACAGATACTGTAATCATCCAGCGGTCCGGCTTTTCCACCGTTTAAGTGATCGGATAGCCAGTAATGATGGAACGGCACATGGACGTCGAAATCGGCACCATAATGTCCAAAGGGATGGAAATAACGCTCGCCTTCCTTCGTCCAACCGTCAAATTCTATACCGAGTTTAAAACTGCCCTGAGTGGCCCGTACAAAGTCAGCCTCAGAAATGCCAAGACGCTGATTAAACTGCCTGATGGGCGGAATGGTCGCTTCGCCGACGCCAACAGTGCCAATAGCCTCGCTCTCGATCAGCGTGATGTGTGCGGACTGCTCCAGCGCATTTGCCAGAGCGGCCGCGCTCATCCACCCGGCAGAACCCCCGCCGACAATTACAATACGTTTGACGAGAGTTTCTGTTTTCATCATCTCAGCATAGCATTTTTTGCAAAATTTGCAATAAAAAATAACGTATTTACAGGCAATACAGGCATATCGCTTTCAATATTTGCAAAATTATGTAAAAGAATTAAAAATTATAAAGGGGATTGAGAATATGTCCATGCGCACAATTATTCTTCTAGGAACGGCTCTTTTATTGATCGGCTGCGATAAAGCGCGGACAGACATTGCCGCATCAACAAAAGCTCAGAGTCAAGATGCCATGATTGGTAAGGTCATGGACACCGCACGCGTCACCAGCCCGGATGGCGAGATTTCGATGCAGGTCTTCACGGATGGCGGATTGTTGAAATATACGGTGGCTTTTGCGGGCGAAGATGTGGTCGGCTCATCCCGCTTGGGTTTACGTTTTGCCGAAGGTTTCGGACCCGATGCCAATATTGAAATTCTGAGTGTCGAAACAAGTGGTGTCGATCAAACTTGGGAACAGCCTTGGGGCGAACGCCGAATCATCAGGGATTACCATGAGGAAATTTTGATCAAGGCCCGCCGCACGCCGGACGGGGCGGTACCGGATATTCGGTTTAACATTCGCATACGCGTATTTAATGACGGGATTGGGTTTCGTTATGAGGTGCCGAAACAAGCGAGTTTACCTGTCAGAATATCGGTCATGGATGAGCTGACGGAATTTAATGTCGGGCAAGAGACTGAGAGCTGGTGGATACCTTCGCGCATGTATAATCGCTATGAATATCTCTATCAAAACACGCCCGTCGCCGACATTCAGATGGTCCACACGCCTGTGACGTTTCGGAAAGAAAACGGCACGCATCTCTCCATCCACGAAGCGGCGTTGGTCGACTACTCCGGAATGAGCCTGGAGCAAGAACGCGAAGGGGTTTTGGAAGCCTCTTTGGCCCCGCGCAGTGACGGCAAAAAGGTCGTCACATCGTTGCCGATGAAAACGCCTTGGCGAACAATTCAGATCGGTGATGAGGCTGTAGATCTGATTAATTCTGATCTCATTTTGAATCTAAATGAACCGAATGTACTTGGCGATGTCTCCTATTTCGAACCTGGAAAATATGTCGGGATTTGGTGGGACCAGCATATCCGCAACGGAACTTGGGGTGCAAAACAAGGCGATGTAGAAGGGCTTCATGCCGCCACAACGCAGCGCACGAAAGACTATATGGATTTCGCAGCGGAAAACGATTTTGTCGGCGTTCTGGTGGAAGGCTGGAATATTGGTTGGGATGATGATTGGTTCAATAATGGCGACGTTTTCTCTTTCACCGAAACCTATGATGATTTCGACATTGAGTCTGTTGCTGAATATGCAAAGCAAGTCGGAACGCGTCTCGTCGGACATCACGAAACATCGGGGAATATTTCTAATTATGAAAATCAGCTGGAAGACGCGCTGGACCTTTACCAGAAAAGCGGCGTGCGGGTTATCAAATCCGGCTATGTCGCGGATGACGGGAATATCAAACGCATCGACGAAAACGGCGTCCCGCGCTATGAATATCACGACAGTCAGCATCAGGTGGATCATCACCTGAAAGTCGTCAAACGCGCGCATGAACATCAAATCGCAATGAACCCGCATGAGCCTGTGAAGGATACAGGCTTGCGCCGAACCTATCCAAATTGGGTGAGCCGCGAAGGTGCGCGGGGGCAAGAATTCAATGCCTGGGGCGTTCCGCCCAATGGACCGGACCACGTACCGAATTTGATCTTCACGCGCATGCTCTCAGGTCCGATGGATTACACGGCAGGGGCTTTCGATTTGCGGCCGAATGAGAAACCACCCGTCCGAGAAGATTTCCCGCGCAACAGCCCGGTCTCAAGGATTGAACATACCCTTGCCAAGGAACTCGCGCTCTATGTGACGATTTACTCCCCGATCCAGATGGTCGTCGACAGTCCCGAAGAATATGCCAAACGCCCCGACGCGTTCCAATTTATCAAGGATGTGCCGACCGATTGGGACGAGTCGATTGCGCTGGACGGCGAGGTCGGGGATTTCGCTGTCATTGCGCGCAAAGACCGCAATAGCGAAGATTGGTATATCGGGGCTGTCACGGATGAGGTCGCCCGCACGGTGGAAGTCGATCTGACATTCTTGGCAGACGGTGCTTACGAGGCGCAAATCTACCGCGACGGTCCGGACGCCGATTATGAATCTGATCCCTATGACATGCGTATTGAGACGCAACAGGTCACATCCGCAGACCGCCTGATCCTGCCCATGGGCCGCTCCGGTGGCGCAGCGGTGCGGTTCAAGTCTCTGACCAATGAATAGAACGGTCTTCATCATGGCAGCGTTTGCAATGCTATCCGCCTGCGCCGCAGCTGAGCCAGAAATCGATTGGTCTTATGAAAGTGCCGTCAGAGCCGATACCCCGGCAGGGGATGTAAAGGCTGTGACGGGGACCGTGATAAAAACCCGACTGGAGTCGAACCGCGTCTCGTCGCGTGAGATCGAAATCTGGTTGCCGGAGTCTTACGCGACCCAAACGGATCGACGTTATCCGGTGCTGTACATGCATGACGGGCAGAATGTCTTTGACCCGTCCGGGTCCGGATATTCCGGTTGGGATTGGGGCGTGGATGAGGCCCTCACAGAACTGGGAATAGAGGTGATCGTCGTCGCACCACATAGCGACAGCAAGACCCGCAATATTGATTATTTTCCGCAAAAAGCCGCTGACACTTATGGTGATGTTTTCCGACGTGATTTCGGGCGGAATTTCAAGCCAGGCACATTAAATGCGGATAATTACCTCCTCTATCTCACGCAGGAGGTGAAGCCCTATATCGATAAAACCTACCGCACAATGCCGAGTGTCGAGCATACCTCTGTCATGGGGTCGTCCATGGGCGGGTTAATCTCGCTCTACGCGATCAGCGAATATCCGGATGTCTTTGGTCAGGCAGGCATGGTCTCAACCCATTTCCCGCTCGCTGACGGTATCCTCACAGACTATTTCGCATCGCGCTTGCCCGATCCGGACACACACCGTCTCTATTTCGATTACGGCACGAAGACGCTGGATTATAACTATGAAGGGTTTCAGGACCGTATGGATGTAGCAGTCGAAGCGGCCGGTTATACCCGCGGTGAGAACTGGACGACTCGTAAATTTGAGGGCGCCGATCATTCCGAACGCGCCTGGCGCAACCGCGTCCATATCCCGTTACAATTTTTGCTAACAGGCGAAGCTGTCGAGGGCGGAGAAGAGAAATGAAGAATATACTGAAAAGCTTATTGCTTGGATCGGCCTTGGCCTTGACTGCTTGCTCGACCGAAATACCGGAAGTCGCCGCCGACGAAGGACAGCTGCAACGGATCAAACCGGTGACGACTTCCACAGTCACCCACCCAGACTGGTCGCGCGACGCTGTCATCTATCAGATCAATACGCGGCAATATTCCGAAGCCGGAACCTTTGCCGCCGTGGAAGCCGATCTCGATCGCATCCAGTCGCTCGGCGTGGACATTCTCTGGCTTATGCCCATCCACCCCATTGGCGAGGCCAAGCGCAAGGGCAGCCTCGGCAGCCCTTATGCTGTAAAGGATTTCCGCAAGGTCAATCCTGAGCTCGGCACAGAGGCCGACTTCCGATCACTTGTGGACGCGGCGCACGCACGCGGCATGAAGCTCATCATCGACTGGGTCCCCAACCATTCTTCTTGGGACAATTGGATGATCACCCAACATCCGGACTGGTACACTCGCAATGCCGATGGCGAGATGCAGCATCCACCGGACACGGATTGGTACGATGTTGCGGATCTGAACTATGACAATCCCGACCTTCGCGACTATATGCGCGAGTCGCTCGCCTACTGGGTCGAGGAATTCAATATTGACGGCTATCGCTGTGACGTGGCGGGCATGGTGCCAACCAATTTTTGGAACACGGTCCGTCCGCGCCTGGATTCTGTTAAGCCCGTCTTCATGCTCGCCGAATGGCAGCAGCCGGAGCTGCATGAGAAGGCATTTGATGCATCTTATGCCTGGCGTTGGAAGGAGATCATGCAGGGCATTGTGAAGGGTGAGAATACGGCCGCCGATCTGGCTGGCTATTACGTTGATTACAAATCTGACTGGCCGGCAAATGCCATGCGCATGGCCTATACCGATAATCACGACCAGAACACGTGGGACGGCCTGACACAGGAGATTTATGGCGACGCTTACGAGACAGCCATTGTCTTGCAATTTACCGGAGAGGGCATACCGCTGATTTATAACGGTCAGGAGTGTGACAATCGCAACCGCCTGGAATTTTTTGAAAAAGATGAAATTGAGTGGCGGTGTGATGATGCAATCGGCGGGCTTTTTTCCGATCTTGTTGAGCTGAAAACCGCGACCCCCGCTTTGCACAATGCGCCTTGGGGTGCGCGGCAAGTGCCGATCAAAACAACGAATCCTGAAAATATTCTCAGCTTTGTTCGTGAAAAAGACGGCAGTAAAATCGTTGTCACGGCGAATCTATCAGACGCGCCACAGACATTCGAATATCTGGATGGCGCGGCCATGGGACGTTACGCTATGTTCCCGATTGGCACAGGCACCGCGACTGAGGTTTTGGTGACAGAGGACGAGACAACATTGCCACCTTGGGGTTGGTCAGTTCATGTTCGAAATTAAATATATAGGCCGATCGCAAGAACCTGTCGTCATCATTGATAATTTCCATCCGGATTTTGAAAGCCTGAAAACGGCTGCGACGAAAAGTGATTTTGCAAAACATGCCGCGTTCTACCCGGGTGTTCAGGCCCCCGCAGATCCGTCTCATTTACAGCCTGTTGCACCTCTTCTGACACAGATTTTTAAAGAGGCTTTTGATATTCAAAATGGCGTCAGCCTTGTCCAATGCGCTTACTCTATTGTGACAACAGCGGATACAGACTTAGCGCCAATTCAAAGACTGCCCCATGTCGATACCGCAGACCCCGGCCGCATCGCCCTGCTCCATTATCTTAGCGGGGAAGAGCAGGGCGGGACAGCCTTTTATCGTCACCGCAAAACCGAATTAGACGTTCTGTCGCCAGATAATTACGTTATATATAAAGCGGCGCTGGAAACAGAAGGCCTGCCAAAAGCGGGATATATGCGCGGCTCTGATGACAGGTTCGAGATGATCGAACACATCGCGGCCAAGCCCAATCGAGCTGTTCTCTACCGATCTGCAATTCTCCATTCAGGCTATATTCCGAAATATATTGACCTCTCTTCTGATCCTGCAGCAGGACGATTGACACTAAATAGTTTCTTTCAGAGTAAGGATTAACCGCGCGGCAAATAGGCTAAAATGCCTGAATTTCATTAGCGAAACAGCCATGTCGTTCATAGTTCGAAATCACTAGACTCGTTCCTGTGATCCGCTTGTAGCTATTCGTGGATTGCAAAGATTAGTCATTTGTAAACCAAATGACGACTCGTTACTTCCGTCGTGGAGGTCGACCCTGCGGGGTGTCCGAAACTGCCTAAAAATTTATGCTTCGGCAGTCACAATGTTGAAACTAAAATTTCAACGAGATGGGCTGTTAGCCTATACACCTGCCCTATAGGTCTAGATGGGATGATTTAGGTCATTATCTGAGGGAGATGATACTGTGCGTGAATGTACCTCATCAACTGTGGCACCGAACAAGCTACATGACTTATATCAAATTGCGGCATTTCGTCCGTATTAAGGATTTAAGCGTGATTTGTATAAGGGGAGAAAAATGCAAAAAGCCAGATATGCCTCATCCATAAAATTTACGACCTCCGTCATAGCATTGATGGGCGTCTTGTCCGCGGACATAGCCTATGCGCAGGACAACGATGATGATGACGAAATTATTGTGACGTCACGTCGGCAAGCAGAAACGATTTTAGAAGTGCCGGTCGCGGTGTCCGCTTTCAACGAAGAGTCCATTGAAAATTTGGGCCTTCGCAGTGTCGATGATGTCGCAAGATTTACGGCAGGCCTTTCCTTTTCTCAGGCCTTTGGCCGTACAACAGAAAGGCCCGTCATTCGTGGGGCCGCTAATATTTTGGCGGGCGTACAATTCGGCGTTGAATCGGGCACGGCCTATTACATCGACGGGGTCTATTACTCGGGCGACTTGCAAGCGTTAGATACCAGAGGCTTGGAGCGTGTAGAGGTTACAAAAGGTGCGCAATCCGCGCTCTATGGTCGTAACAGCTATGCGGGCGCAATTAACTTTGTCACGAAGCGACCGAGCCAAGACGGTTTTGGAGGCAGCGCAGAAGTTTTACTGGCTGAGGACGGCGAACTTGAACTTTATGGACGCTTATCCAATTCGATTGCAGATGGTCGTCTCGGCACTTCAATTTCGGGGAGATATTATAAATATGATGGCGATAGCGCATTTATAAATGCAGATGACGGCTCGCAGCTTGGCAGTGAAAAAACCTTAAGCGTCAATGGCGTCTTGGATGCTCAATTGACAGATAATTTCTCGGCCATTGCGCGTATCGGATATACTGAGGATGAAGATGGTCCACGTCCATTCAGAGTTGTCGGAGCGGAAGAAAATAATTGTTTTCCCGGATACAGGTCAGGTGCCTATTACGATCCAAACTATCTTAGCTTCTTAAACCCTCCATTTGCCGGAATTTTTCCTGAGTCTGAAACGACGGATAGTAACTTCCAATATTTCTGCGGCAGCCTCGATCAGTTTGAGGATTTGGCGCCGGCACAATCTTTGAATTCCGGACCTTTTTTGGGTGTGGAGAGAGAGCAACTCTTCGGAACATTAAAGACGAACTGGACGTTGGATAATGGCTTTAATCTGACAACTCAGTTTGGCCTAAGGGAGCAAGAATTATTACCCGGCGCAGATTCCACACATCAAGTGGGCACGACATTTTTCTTCCCGATTAGCCCGTTCTTCTCCATTCCACAGCAAGACGGACTTTTTTATAATGCCGCTCAAACTGACTCTATCGACCTGTCTGGAGAGGCCCGCATTAGCTCGCCTGTTGAAAAAAGAATTCGAGCGTCAATCGGTGTTTTTACTTATGATTTTGAAGAAGAACAAAGATCGGTTAGCTTTGCGAATGATGAACGTAATGACTTTGTTTCCGGTAATCCGACCGATATCAGAACCGTAAAGAACCAAGCTGTTTTCGGCACTTTGGATTTTGATGTAACCGACCAAATTGAGCTGTCATTGGAAGCCAGATATCAATCCGAAGAAAAAGGTCTTGAAACAGCCGGCGGATATAATGAGTCAGTGACATTTGACGACTTCATTCCGAAGGCCATTTTGTCTTATGATGGAGGTGATTTCGGTAATTTATATGCGATCTACGCCAAAGGCATTAAGCCCGGCGGCATTAATGGCCCAACAGGTCAACCGGGGCCGGATGGCGGTCAGAATTTTGAGTTCTATGAGCCTGAGGAAGCGGATAATTTTGAAATCGGCTACAAAACAAGAACGGGTGACGGCAAAGGGCAGATTACTTTATCTGCTTTCTTCAATGATATTTCCAAATATCAGCTTACAACACCGGTTAATGCGAATGGCGCTTTGAATTCTGTTGCCACAAACCAAGGTGATGCAGAAATCAAAGGCTTTGAGTTTGAAGGCAGTTATGACTTCACTGACCATATAAGCATTGGCGCCACATATGCCTATACAGACGCTGAATTCACATCCGGCTGTGATGATTTCCAATTCACGTTAAATACAGGTGGCTATCTCTTACAGCCCTTTGATTTGGACGACGAGTCGACGCAAGGCTTTATAAGAAACCCAGCGGACACCTCGATTGGTGCAGGCCTTACAACGCCGGGATATGATCCTGATGGATTATTTACGGGCAATTTGTCCTGCTCAATTGCGGGGAACACGATTCCGATGACATCGGAGCATCAAGCCGCGTTGTTTGGGGATTTCAGTGTGCCGCTCAACGACAAAGCTGAAATGTTTGCGAATTTGAATTATACTTATGAAAGTTCGAAATTCATCCAAGTTCACAATGGTATGGAAACAGGCGATACAAATATTTTTGGCGGACAGGTCGGTATTAAATACGGATCTGCCCGGTTAGAAATTTTTGGCCGGAATCTATTTGATGAGCGGACACCGCCGATTGCGACACGTTGGTTTGATCTGTATGAAGGATTCAACACGATTAGCTCACGAATTCCTGGCGCAACACAAATTGATCGTACGCCGGTCGGGCCGCGTTCCGCTTTGCTATCCTATCGCCGCGGACGGCAAATCGGTGCCCGTTTGAAAGTTGATTTCTAGGGCGTTAGAAAAGCTAAATCATGACTGCCCGGCCGAATTAATTGGCTGGGCATATTTGTTTGGAGTGTCACATGAAAATTCGTTTTTGGCTTAGTTTGGCCACCGCATTTTCCGTAATCGCCTGTCAAGATACAGCAGAGACGCTTGACCGTGCTTCGGTTAAAGAGGCCGTCAAAATTGAAGCGCCTGACGCATCCAGCCAGAAATTTCCAACAGATTTACGCAGGACATCTCTTATTGTTTCTGACATTGATGAAAGTCTGAAGCTTTACCGGGATATATTGGGTTTTCAGGTTAATTATGATGCAGAAGTGACGATGTCAGGCGTCGCTTTACCGGCAGGAGAACCGGGTGCAAAAGCGCGTCTTGTTTTGGTGAGTTCGAATGATAGCTGGGTTGGATGGATCGGGCTTTTGCAATGGCTAGATCCTGCTTTGGAGGTCCCGGCGCCAAGAACCCGTATGGGCGTCGGTGATGCGCTTCTTGTGTTTAACACAGAGAAAGTTGACGAACATTGCAATGCCGTTGCGAAATTAACGGGCGTCAATATGACGGCTCCGGCCAGTAATACGACTTATCCGGGACGGGCAGGTGGTGAACCCATTGTGGTGCGCACCTGTTACCTGTTTGACCGGGACGGTTATTTTATGGAGTTAAATAAGGTTATGGATCGCGAGGCGTATAATCGCTCTGAATGATTATTTGCATGTATATTTGCTCTGACTGACTTGCCCTTTCATATAGTCGGGCAAACCCAACTCCTTATAGACGGTTACAGTATAGTCTCCCGCAGAAGGATTGAGTCTTAAGGGTTTAATTTCGTTTTGGTAGACCTCGCTATTCCAAAATGCGCGGGCAGCTTTAAGCGAAGGAAAGCGAACCATTAATGTTGCATGATTGTCGGAGATGTCACCTTCAAAGATATCAATGGGTTTTGGAATATTAAGATAGTAACCTTGGTTTTTTGGATAAATTCCCGCATCCGCAATTGCTTTCGCATATTGACCCATGCGGACGCGGTCCAATGTCTCCCCCGATACAACCATAATAACCGCTTCGGATTGGCAAGCGGCTTGGTCCGTAGCCGGTGTTGCTGTCATACAAGCGCTAAGACTGAGTGCGGTGGCCGCAGCGAATAAATATGATTTCATATTATATCCTAAAAAAACTTAGTTACACCGATAAAGCCGATAATTACTAGCAGAAGATAAACGGACCTAACCCAGAATCGCGATCTGTTCATTACTTTTAAAAGAGGAAGTTCGGTTTCGTCCGATGATCCCTTCTCAATGACATTCATCAAGAGCGGACCGACAGGTTTAAACATGACATCTATCAGTATTGCAGCAACAAATATCAGACCAAAAATCAGCGCTTTTGAGGCGAGCCAGTTTTCAGCCAATGGCGAATTCGTCGCAAGTGAGAGGCTGCCCAAACCAAGATAGAATGCAGCCAGAACCCATTTTAACACCATCTCAATTTTTCGAAGCTGTTTGCCTTTGTCGGTCTGCCCCGCTTTGTGAGAGGCATGGACGAGCCAGCACCAAAACAAGCTTATGACCCATGCCAGACCTACGCCCCATAAAGGGACCTCCCAATAGCTTCCCGTTTTCAAGAGGGAGACTGAACTCGCCACCATAAGAGCCCAAGCATATCGGGGACCAAGATCATTAATGACCAATATTTTTAAAATCGTCAGCCGCTCTTGAAGAGAGTATTGATCTCGTTTGCGGAATTGTTCGCCAAGAATTGCGACACCTAGGTCTCCGCCTAACCAGAATACAAACAAGATAATATGGAAAAATACGAGCAAGCTATAGAAGGTAATCATCGCTCTAACTCCGTGAGTTCATAATATGTTTGCATATAACCGCTTACGCCGCCTTTCAGGAACAAGCCGTCCTCATCATTTGTGCACCACATCTCATATGGAGGATGCTCTTCCGGCAGGTTTCCGGCCGTATCCGTTATTTGGAATTTGCGTGCTTCAAAGGTGCCGGCACCGACTGTCACGGTTTCATTGCCGAGATAAACGACGCTAAAGCGCATAGGAAATAACATAGGCCCGGTCGCCCCGCGGTGGTCCGGGGATGACATCATGACATTCTCCATCCATTTCTTTCCGGGCTGCGCATCCAATGGAAAGAAGCGAGATAAAAAACCGTCATTAATTATGGCGTGATGTCCAAACCACGTTGTGCGGGCTTTCGTTTTCAATTCCACCTTATCCGAACCCGCTGATGCATTATGCGTATGACAGCGAGCGTAAGTTTCGTCGAATTGGAACCAGCCGCATCCTTCAAATTTTGACCCGACGGAGATTCGAACGAAGCCGTCAATCGGAGCCATTGAGGCCGTATCAAAACTCGCCGTTACATCTCTAATGACGTCCGGCTTATCATCAATTTCGCAATGTGCATGTAAAACTGAAATGCCGTCAGTTTGCTTTGTCAGCGTGAAATATTCTCTGCCTCGTACTTCATTCATGCGCTCAGCTTTATGGCTCAAATATGTGAGGGTGCCGCGAATGGTTTTATGTTGGCTCACAATGCGACAACGCATTTGCCGACATTACGACCATTCATGAGCTTTTCCATGAGGGTTCCGGCATTTTCGAGACCCGAGATCCTGTCTTCGACAAATTTAATGTCCCCTGATTTCACCCAAGGTGCCATCTCTGATCTAAACTCTTCCCAACGGCTATAGAAGTCATAGACCACGAGACCGCTAACAACAGCGCGCTTGCCGACAATCGGACCAATCATGGTCATAGCGGGATCGCTCTCGTGGTAATGCGCGGCAAGCCCGCACAGAACAACGCGTCCGTAAAGCTGAAGGTTTTGCATCGCGAATGAGAGTTGATCCGAGCCTACATTTTCATAGTGAACAGAGACGCCGTCTGGGGCTGCCGCTTTATAATCTGCCTGCCAACTATCAGATTTGTAATCCACACATCTATCAAACCCATAAGTCTCTTCGACGAGCTGACATTTGGTAGCGCCACCAGCTATCCCAATAACTGTTCGCGCGCCTTTCATGCGCGCAATTTGTCCGGCTGTTCCGCCGACGGGGCCTGCGGCGGCATTGACCGCAAAAACATCGCCCTCTCTCACTCTAGCAAGTTGCGTAACTCCGGACCAAGCTGTCAGACCAGGCATACCCAAGACGCCGACATAAGCTGAGAGTGGCGCGGCCCTTGGATCAATTTTCATAAATTGATCCTCGTGAAGAGCCAAATATTCAACCCAACCCCCGTCCATGGAGTGAATGAAGTCGCCTTTTTTGACTTTTTTGGATTGGCTCTCGACGACTTCCCCTACAATTCCTCCTGGAATGACATCCGTTTTCGGTTTCGGGGGCGGGCTAGCCATATGTCCCTTTGAAAGCTGGTGCCCTACATAAGGGTCGATAGAAACAAATTTTACTTTGACGAGTACACCTCCGTCCGGGCAGTCAGGCATATCAGCATTCATGATCATAAAATCAGAGGCTTTGGGAGCTGCATCTAATTTATGTTTTAAAACGACTTGTTTCATTTTTAAGCCTCAATTATTTCTATCAGCGTTCCGTCGGGAGACCGAACTGTCGCGGCGCGTTTCCCTGCATAAATAACCCCATCTCTTTTCTGAGGCGGAGTGATCCAAATCTCTTTATTTTGGCGCTCCAAGGCTTCAAAGTTAGGATGTATGAAGGAACCTATAGCCACGCATGGCGGCAGCATACCTTCATGTAGAGGACGATTCTCTGCCTCCTTAGGATAAGTGTCTATTTCCAAAAAAACATCCCGCTCATGTTTTAAAGTGGCGATGGGATGCTTTGTATCCATAGGCAGATCGAAAGCCTGATTGATCATGGTATAAACAATCTCAATATCGCGACCTTTGTTGATCAAAAGATGTTCCTCCAACCATTTGCCCGTCACTTTGATGTCTCGGCACGCGATGACCAAAATGAAAAGCTTGTCGATAAGACTCGCAGCTCTGGGCAAATCATAAGCTTCCAGGTCGTCGCGAATTTCTGTGAAATAGACAATTTCACCATCAGGCCCTTTGACCTGCATTGGAAAAATAGCGGGCATTCCATCCAGTTCTTTGGGCGGCCCAATAATTTCAAATGGTGATCTTTCCATTCTACTATTGACGGCCAGAGTATCTTGGTTGCAGATTTCAATAGCCGCCCATCCATAACTACGAAGTGGACGGTAATTCGGAACAGCGGGTTGTTCAATCATGCGGATGAAAACATCAGCGCCTGAAGCTGGTTGGAGAACACAAAAATTTTGACCGGCGGTATTCGGTGCTTCCCAGCTTTGAGCTAAATTTAAGTCAATACGGCCTGTTTCGACACAGTTATAATCTAACCAATCAGAGTATAGGGATTTAGATTGTTCCAGATGGGAAACAGTCAATGTGGCAGCTTTCATTAAGCGCATCTTAGACTTGCCTCACACTATTCGATCCCACTAGTCTAATCCTAAAGCGCCGGAATTGATCGTCCGATTGGGGTCAATGGTCGACTTTATATTCTCCAATAATTTCCGTGCCGCTTCTTCCCTATTTTTTAGATAAGGATAAGTACGTCCAATTTGAAAATGCGCCGCGCCATATTTTGAGAAAATGTCCAAAATATTTTGTCGCGCCCTTTTGACAAGGCGCGTAGCATCTGGATTTTTCTCAAAACGTTTTATGCGTTTCAGAACGCCAGGCTCAACTGTATCTTCATGAATGGCCCAGATTTCTTCGGGCCAAATGAAGACTGGTTCGATGAGAAAGCCATTTGTTGACAAAGTAGTCAAAAGGTATCCGGTTGTAATTTCATGTGCATCAAGCTCTGGCTTCATGGCCGAAAATAATGCGTCAATCTCCTTTAAACAGGCTTCTCCATCCCCCATTGGAACGATGCCGTGAATTGGGACCCAGCGCTCACCCTTAGGACCTAAAATATTGTTAAGCGGGCCAAATGGATTGGCACGCATAATTTTTGGGATAGAATTCTCGATCTCGTTCCCGCCGCGGTCTTTCGCAATTTGTTTTAATGTCGCAATCTTGGCTTCGACTTCCGCTGTTGAGTGACCTTCGACCATGAAGTGGGCAGAATAAGCGACTTTATCCATATATTTTCGACCAGCTACAGCCACTTTCGCGCCCTCTTTGAGGCCTTTTAGTAGGCCACCCTTCTGCTTTGTGATAACATTAGTGAGTGATTTTACGTCCGCAGTCAGGCTGGCACGTTTCATTCTTACGGCTTGTAGATTAGGGTCAAATCCAAATAACTCGCAGGCTAAACCAAGGCGTCCCATTTCCACTTGCGCCCGGCACCAATCATCACGACCGTCAAATTCAAAACTTGCAAATCCTTCCGCAGGAGGCGTCTTAATCAGACGAAGACTAATCTCCGCCTTGTAAGCCAAGGCACCAGCGTCACCCAAAAACAAGCCTGTCAAGTCAGGGCCATAATGACGGTAAAATGGTTTCCCGCCTTTATTTCCACCTGTCCCAGTCTTCACAATAGACCCATCGGC
The DNA here is from genome assembly GCA_020628495.1 of Hellea sp. Lineage (GTDB taxonomy): Bacteria > Pseudomonadota > Alphaproteobacteria > Caulobacterales > Maricaulaceae > Litorimonas. Next base: position 32,811 of record JAHDFA010000004.1, on the reverse strand, counting down.
AAGAACGACGGTCAGCGACGTTACGCTCTGTGTTGAGGTCCCGAAAGTGCCCGCGCCAAAAAAAGCATTATTGTTGGATAACCCGCCTCCTATTGTGGAACGGCTGCCTGACAAAGGCCCCCAAAACGGTGTGCGAACACCATGAGGCTTCAGGGCTTCATAGAGTTTCTGCCAAGTCACGCCCGCTTGAACGGTCACATACATGTCGTCCACGTTAATCTCGAGTATCTCATTCATTCGGGATAGGTCCAAGATACCTGTTCCGTCTTTTGAAGGAACAAAACCTTTCGTATAAGACATCCCGCCTCCGCGCGGGTTCAAAGGTCTATTTTCTCTCGCGGTTATTCGTACAGCTTCAGACAATTCTTTGGTCGTTCGAGGGCTGAAGACATATTCCGCAGTCTTACCCTTTGCCCAAATGTCTTGACTGAAGAAAGTACGGCTTGCCTCATCTTCGGCTAAGTTATCTGAACCAATCGCTTGCTTTAGATTCAGTCTGTCATTGTCTGTAAGTGGCTTGTTCATATTGTCCTCGCCTACCCGTTCTATGGAGGCTTATGAGAGAGGCTTTGCGGTGAGTCAAAATTACACTCGGAATAGCCTCCAGAGAAATCTTGCGAAACACTTGTAATTTTCAGATTTTACGTGTGGCCTGCCATCATTAAGACACAACGAAGAGATTTAGGCCTGCTCTGACTTTCTACGAAACTTTCCATTCATCACATAATGTCCGTTTATAGAGTTGACCATCTTTGAACCAATGCCATGTTCGCGCGCGATGCTTTTTAGTTTCGCCCATTGCAATGATTTCAAAAAAATGAGCACCTGGATCATCCTTTCGCGTCAAGTTTAATAAGATCAGGTCGTCATGAGTTTGCCATGCGGAACCATGAAAAGTGTCTGTATCCCACCAAAGTCGACCATTTTTGTAAATACCGGGTAGGTCAACTTTATATTCACGCCCGTCATCCCAAGTGAAATGATTGTGTTGAATATAGACATATTCTCCTGTCTCCGGAAACTCGCAATGTATACGCGATTTGTGTTTGTCTAATATGTTCATGTCTCGATCAAGGTGGGTATATATGCCTTCCCATACGCCCGCATGATCTAACATGGCAGGCATATCTCTGCGAAATAATTGACAACTTTTGGACATGAAAAATCCTATTGTGTTTTATATGTCACACCGATTCAAAAAATAGACATCTCAAATTCTTTATTTGTTACAGATCAAAGTCAGTGGTGCTGTGTGGTTTTTATGGTCTCCTATAAAAATTAACTACGAAAACTAGTTGTTGGAGATCAAACTCTTGATCTTCGTCGCGTCGGGAGGCCATTAATGCGAAACCTTACAAAATTATTGATTTCTACTACGTCATTGCTCGCTATGGCGGCTTTTCCATCTGCTGCGCAGGCGCAAATAGATGAGATTGTCACGACAGCTCAAAGACGTGCTCAATCAACACAGGATGTACCTGTCGCGGTGACGGTGATCACGACTGAAGACTTCGAAGTTAAACAGATTAATGACACACTTGACCTCCAAAATTTTGTACCCAACTTAAATATTGGCACAAATACCGGCACGGCAAATGCGCCACGTATTTTTCTTCGCGGTATAGGCGAGGACGAAAGTCGGGGGGCTGTGGAACCGGCAGTCGGCACATATATCGACGGAGTTTATATTGGACGTCTGGTTGGCTCACTTCTCGATTTGGTAGACTTGGAGCAAGTCGAAGTTCTGCGCGGTCCTCAAGGCACGCTTTATGGACGCAACTCCAATGGAGGTGCGATAAAAATAACGTCCATTAAGCCGCAACAAGAAACCGCGGCGTCATCACGGTTTACGTTCGGTAATTTGGGCCGTTTTGATGTAAGAGGCATGGCGAATTATGCGCTTACGGACACCACCGCATTGCGTTTGACAGGGTTATATAAAGAACGAGATGGTTTCATCGATTTTAGACCCGTTGGAAATGGAATTTCAGATCAAGCACGCGACAATATTGGCCAAGTTGAGACTTTAGCGTTCAGAGGCTCAATCAGTCAGGATATTGGAGACTGGAATATCCTTCTTACTGCGGACTACACAGACGATGATTCTGATCCAACTCCGAGTGTGATTATTGACAGCATTGATGCAGATGGTGATTTATTCACGCTTGAGCCTGCTCCGGGATCTCAGTGTGCGTCTCAAGACGCGAACGCACCAGCGGGTCCATTCCAATTTACCCGACCTGTTGGTTGCTTTGCAGGGTTTAGCAATGAAACTAAATCACAAGGCATTTCCGGCACCATTTCCGGTGACTTAGGAATGTTCAGCGTGCAATCTATCACCTCGTATAGAGAGCTGGAGGATGACCTTAGCTCGCACATTGGCTTCCCATTTGCGCAAGAAACAGATCAAGATCAATTTAGTCAAGAAGTGACATTGTCATCTAACCTTGATGGTCCATTTAATTTCGTAACAGGTGCTTTCTACTATAGAGAAGATTTAGTGCTCGACTCGGCCTTTGTTTTCCCATTCACGGTAGCATCCGATACGGAAAGCTTTGCACTCTTCGGGCAAGGTGAATTTGAAGTTACGGATCGTGCGACATTGACTGCTGGGTTGCGTTACACCGATGAAAGCAGAGAATTTGCAGGGTCAAACCTAGCTTTCGGTCTCTCAAATTCAGCTGAAACGGATGACAGTAATGTCAGCTACACTTTGAAAGCTGACTACGACGTTTCTGATAACGTTATGGTCTATGCTTCGTATGCGACAGGATTTAAAGGTAGTGGCTTCTCACCAGATTGTTTTGGTGCGGCGGCCTGTTTCTTGCCTGTGGATGAGGAGGAGGTCAGAACGATTGAGTTTGGTGCAAAATCAAGAATTTGGGATAATCGCCTTCTACTTAACGCTACATATTTTAACAACCAATATGACAATTTGCAAATTGCCGCCTCCGTCCCGGGGCTAGGGTTTACACGCTTCAATGTAGATGAAACTCAAATTCAAGGTGTAGAAGTCGACCTTCTATTTAAGCCAAACGACCGTTTCACTCTGGCCGCAAATTTGGGCCTCCTCGACGCAGAGTATCAGGATGTTGATATCGACCAAGCCGGCGGTTTGACTAATAATGGCGTCCCATGTCCGGGAGGTATCGTGACCATTGACTGTGCGCTTGGTTTGGAATTGAAGAACGCACCGGATTACAAAGCAAATATATCTGCCACTTACGATCAACCCATGCCGAATGGGACATTATCAGTAAGCGGCGATATCAGCTTCGAAGATGATAGTTTTAATCTTGTTGCCAACTCACCTCTGTCTGCACAGACGGATATTCCAACGCTAATAAACGGTCGTATCGCCTATACGCCGGAAAATAGTTTTTGGAAGGTGTCTCTTTGGGCCAAAAATATCACTGACGAAGAATATTTCAGAGCCGGTACAGGGAACGGCAATGCTGTTTATCCATCCGAACCGGCAACATACGGCGTTGACTTCGGGTTTGATTTCTAGGTCAATAAATTAAATTCAGTTGTTTTAAGGCAGTCGCATTTTTTGCGACTGCCTTTATGTTATGCATATGGCTAAAACACTTTTTGATAAAATTTGGGATGCTCACAGTGTTCTCGACGAAGCAGATGGAAATTGCTTGATAGCAATTGATCGTGTTTTTTTACATGAACGGACGGGTAGCGTTGCCTTGGAATCCATAATCGAGAATGGATACAGTCCCAGAAACCCGAGCGCCGTATTTGCCACGATGGATCATATCGTATCTAATAAGGTGGACCGGAAAGCGGATGATTCCAGAACGCCTGACGGAAATGTTTTTATTACAGCGACGCGCGACGCCGCGCAGAAAACCGGAATAAATCTGATTGATGTTTTGGACGAAGACCAAGGCATTGTTCATGTGATTTCGCCGGAACTTGGTATTGCTCAACCGGGTTTGACCTTGGTCTGTCCAGACAGCCATACCTGTTCCCAAGGGGCTTTGGGAGCCTTGGCTTGGGGAATAGGATCCTCTGATGCCGAACACGCAATTGTAACAGGTACTTTGCGTGTCAAAAAACCTCCGCAAATGCGAATTAAGGTCTCAGGTAAATTTAAAGAAGGTGTGACGGCCAAAGACTTAGCCCTACACATTATTGCTAAGTTTGGGGCGGCGGGGGCGAAACGGTGTGCAATTGAATATACCGGTAACGCGATAAGAGAGATGTCAATCGAGGCTCGATTGACACTATGCAATATGGCTGTTGAGTTCGCAGCTTTTACAGCCATTATCGCCCCAGATAAGGTGACATTCGACTATCTCAAAGAGCGTCGTTATGCCCCTAAGGAGGTTGCGTGGAAGCAGGCTATTCAAGATTGGAAAACGTTATTTACCGAGAGTGGGGCACATTTCGATTATGAATATGAAATCAACGCTGAAGATGTCCAGCCAACAGTTTCATGGGGGACATCCCCGGCTCAAGCTATTTCAATTAGCAGTGAAATCCCCGAAAATGCTGACAAAATTGTATTGGACTATATGGGGCTATCAAAAGGAACGTATTTAAAAGATTACGCAATCGGAGGAGCCTTTATCGGATCATGTACAAATTCGAGGCTTTCAGATTTACGGGCCGCTGCGCAAATATTGGAAGGCCGCCGCGTAAAGGATGGTGTGACGGCTATCTGTGTGCCCGGCTCCATGGCCGTTCGGAGAGCCGCAGAGGCGGAAGGATTGGATCAGATTTTTCTGGCTGCAGGGTTTGAGTGGGGCGTAGCGGGATGTGCATTCTGCTTTTATGCAGGTGGAAACACATTTGCGCCGGGAACCCGTGTCATCAGTTCCACAAACCGCAATTTTGAAGGGCGTCAAGGACCGGGCGTCCGAACACATTTAGCCAGCCCTGCCATCGTCGCGGCGTCTGCAATAGCGGGCCATATTTGTGACCCTCAGAATTTAAAAGAAGCCTGATGCGCCCTTTTATCAAGCATACTGGTATCGCCGCGCGGTTCATTCGAGATAATATCGACACCGATCAAATTATTCCATCACGCGAAATGAAAACTGTTTCTAAGTCAGGTTTGAAAGACGGACTCTTCGCCGGTCAACGATATATTTCGGGACGAAAATCGAACCCGGACTTTATTCTTAATCAAGAACCTTATGGGGAGGCAAGCATACTCCTCTCGGGTAAAAATTTCGGGTGCGGTAGTTCAAGAGAGCACGCGGTTTGGGCTCTGAAAGACTTCGGATTTCGCGTCGTTATAGCGGAAAGCTATGGCGAGATTTTCTATAATAACTGTATCCGTAACGGTATTCTAGCCGTTCAACTGTCGGCAGATGAAATAAGCACTTTGGGTCAGACCGTGAAAATCGATTTACCGCAACAAAAAATCGATAATCATTATTTTGATATTCCCGTTGCTGATAAAAATATACTGATCGAGGGCATGGACGCTATTTCTGCAACCCTGAAGCAGAAGGATAAAATCGATGAATTTTTCGAAAAAGACGAGAAAAAATTCGGCTGGAAATATCCCTAGATAACACCTTTATTTTCAAATTCGGCAATATCAAAACCAAGCCTTGTTAAAATTTCTCGTGTGTGCTCGCCAGCTTTTGGAGGGTCCAGATGGAGTCCTAATCTTTCACCATCCAAGGATATTGGGAGTGCAGGTAACTTGCACCGCCCACCGTCTTCCATTTCCATATCCAATAATCCTGCGCTCGCATTAAGATGTGGATCATCAAACATGTCTTCAGGTTTGCCGATTGGGGCAAATGGAAGACCAAGATTTTCAATTTTTTCCATCAGCTCGGACTTGTTCATTGATTTAAATTTCTCGATGAGCAGTGGTAAAAATTTGTCTTTGTGGATCACGCGATCGCGGTTCTCGACTAGATCCGGATCATTCAAAAGGTGATGGAGATCGAAAGCTTCACAAAGCGTTTTCCACTGACCATCCGATACAACACCGATAAAGACTTGTTCTCCATCTTTTGTGTCAAATAGCTGATAAATTGCCCAGCTCGACACGCGTACGGGCATTGGTGCGGCGGCTTCTCCGGTTACAGCTTTTTGCGCCATATGTTGCCCGACGAGGAAGACGGTCGTTTCGAATAGGGCCGCAGTCACCCGCTTGCCTTTTCCCGTCGCATGACGCTCATTCAAGGCGGCTAAAACACCCATTGCGCCAAACATGCCGCCGGTCACATCAATAACGGAGGACCCAGCACGCAAGGGTCGTCCGGGAGGGCCGGTCATATAAGCGAGACCGCCCATCATCTGCGTGACTTCATCCAAAGCTGTGCGGTGTTCATATGGACCATCAAGAAACCCTTTTTCAGAGCAATAAATCAGACTTGGATTGAGCTTACAAAGATCATCATAACCAAAACCAAGTTTGTCCAATGCCCCGGGTCGAAAATTTTCAATGAAAACATCGGCTGTTTTTATTAGCTCTAATACTGCCGCCTGGCCCATGGGTGACTTGAGATTAATCGCAAGGGATTTTTTATTCCGGTTATACATTGGAAAATATCCAGCTCCGGCACCTCTCAAGCGACGAGTTTTATCGCCACCTATCGGTTCAACTTTAATGACTTCAGCGCCCATATCCGCCAGCATCAAACCTGCAGCTGGCCCCATAACCATATGGGAAAATTCTATTACTTTAACACCGCTTAAAGGGAGGCTCATATCTGGGCTCTAAATTGTTTATTTATTCGTCCAGTTTTGAACACCTCGACGCCGTCCATGTCTTTGATATGCGCCAAAAGCGCTTTCAAAGCCCAGATACGAAAGGGTTGCCCGATGACATAGGGCGTGAGTGTAAGACCCAACATTTGGCTGCCAAAACGGTCATATTCATCAACCAACAAATCCATTGCGCTTTTGATTTGCGATAACCAACTTTCTTCTGTTTGCCCGCGCATATGGAGAAGTGTGAAATCCGATAGTTCGTAAGAGTTTGGCAAGAGCGAAATTTCGCCAATATCAGTTCGTGCTATTTGCGGGCTTTGGTTCATTTCCCAGTCCAAACAATACTCAAATGCCGCTTTCGCCAATAAAGAAAGCGTCCGAGATGATTGATTTCGGGAGGGCGAAAGCCAGCCTAAAGGCGCATTAGAGAAAGATTGAACAGTCTTTTGAATACGCGCTAGTTCTTCGGCTTCACTCAATCCTTCGTGATGTATTGAATCTGTTGATAGGCCTTGGGCTACTATCTCGTGAGTCTGAGCAATGACAGCGTCTATAAGAGGCGGATAGCGTTTGGCAATCTCTGCATTAACGGCAAAGCTTCCTTTTACGCCTGCTTTATCTAAGGTTTCCATAATTCGATACACGCCAACACGATTTCCGTAATCCCTGACGGTAAAATGTCGGAGGTCAGGATAAGGTGTTTTCATTGCACCGGGGTGTTGAAAAGGTTTTTCGTCAGGATTTAATGGAAAGAACTCAAGCGGTATTATAAAACAGATTGCAAGTTTGGTACCATTGTCCCATTGTAATTTGGGGCGGTCTTTGACCATCTCCCAATCATAAAAATTATGATCTTGTCCGTATTTTCGTTCCGAGTACTTAAGATAGGATTCATCCATCACAGCCCCCTCACGACCGGATTAAAACCTGTTCCGCCAGTCATGACGCCTCTTGCTTTAATATCAGCAATGGATTGTTCCCAGTAATTATCGATGAAATGCTTTGCGATTTCTTTTCCCGTTGCAAACCACACATCATCTTGATGTGCGCAGATATGCTTTAAGGCTTCTTCAAACGGGCGAATACGGTGAGGTTGTGCCACCAGATAAGCGTGAAGCGGAATACACATAACCGTACCGCTGCGCTCACCCTCCAACAATAGCTGATCGAAATGCCGTTTTAGCATATTTGTATAACGCTCTGGATCAAACCCCATGACGGAATAGGTAATCACGTCATTAACCTCGAGCGAATAAGGCATGGAAACCAACTTACCCGTTTTTGTTTTCAACGGTTGAGGTTGATCATCTTGAAACAGGTCACAACTATACCAGAAATCATTTTCCGCAATGAGGTCCAGCGTGGCCTCCGTGTGCGTTAGAGCTGGTGCGAGATACCCCCGAATACGTTGACCTGATGCTTTTTCGACCGTTTGAATAGAGTCCTTCAGAACGGCTTGCTCTTGTTCCGGCGTAAGACCATATGAATAACGCGTATTATATATACCGTGGCTAAAAAACTCCCAATCGCGTTTGACACAGTCTTCAATTATTTCGGGATGATGATTGCATAAAGCGACGTTTAAGCTGACTGATCCTCGCAGATTGTATTTATCGAGTAATTCCATCAGTCTGAGATGACCAACGCGGTTACCAAAATCCCTCTGACTATATTGTTGGACATTTGGAGTCGCGCCCGGCCAAGGCTGTCGTTTTGGATTATTAGGCGGCATGAATTCGTAAAATTCAATATTTGGTGCAATCCAAAACGCGAGTTTCTTGCCTCCCGGCCACTCTATCTTGGGTCGCCCCACATAGGGCCAGTAATCATAGAGGTTGGGGTCAGCATGCATCTGATTTGCCGTATGTCTCTAGCCAGTCATATATCTCTCGCACGTCAACAACGTCTGCATACTTGATCAATAGATCGGTCAAATTGGCGAAGTGAAAGCTTTCATGTTTATCGGCGACACATTCAATGGGAACGATTGTGCGGTATCCGTAAGAGAGACTGTCTACTGCAGTTGCCCGGACACATCCTGACGTGCTGCCGCCCGTAACAACGACTGTGTCGATTTTGTGATAATTTAAAAAACTATTTAGCGGCGTTTCAAAAAATGCGCTCGGCATACGTTTTGTATATACAGCGTCTACGGAACGGTCGATCTCCAGACGGTCATCAAATTCTGTACGTTCACTTCCATACTTTATATTCTGAAGACTGTCAGGCGTATCCGTTCGCGTTCCCCAGACACCGCAATCAGCCGCGTTATCCATATAGGCCACATGTGTCCAAACAACAGGTAGTTTTTTCTCTCTCGCCATTTTTGAAATCATATTAATATGTTTCATCTGGTCCGGGTTAGTCACATAGGCGGTTTTGAAAAGATCGGGCCGTGTATAGGATTTCTGTGGATCAACATTAACAATCGCCATCCGCTCACCAAAGCCAAAACGTTGGCGGGCCGGATTTGACCGAACCTCTTCAAAGATTTCACGCGCTGTTTTGTCTGACAAGACCATTGTGGATTTTGTAGTCATGCTTAAGCCTATCTCCGAATTCATCTTGCATTGACTTGATGCATCTCAACTCAGCTTTCAGAGGTAAACAGGATAAGCGTGCTATGAAAGATAAAGTTCTGATTAGTGAAGTCGGTCCAAGAGACGGCCTGCAAAATTGCGCCGGGGTCATGCCGACGGACTTGAAGAAGCGTTGGATCAAAAGTCTTTATGAAGCGGGTGTTCGCGAAATCGAGGTTGGTTCATTTGTTCCGCCTAAACTCTTTCCGCAATTGGCGGATACTGCTGAGATCGTAGCCTTTGCAAAAACCCTTCCTGATTTGACCGTGTTGGCGCTTATTCCCAATCTGCGGGGTGCTCAGGCTGCTTTGGATGCCGGGGTTGATGCTGTCACACTACCGCTTTCAGCTTCTGAAACGCATAGTTTGAAAAATATGCGCCAGAGCCATGATCAAGTTATTAAAAATGTTGTGGCAATCCGATCACTTTTTAATGAAGCGCCTGAAGAAAAAAGGCCTCGTTTTGAAGCAGGCGTTAGTACGGCATTCGGGTGCTCTATTGAAGGGCACGTGCCTGAAGCAAAGGTTTTGGAACTCTCAGACCGTTTGGTTGAAGCGGGTGTCGATGAGCTGGGACTTTCAGATACTGTAGGTTATGCTCAGCCCTTACAAATTAAAAGACTCATCAAAAAAGTGCGGGAAGTTGTCGGGGCTGATCGTGTAAAGTCGGTGCATCTTCATAACACTTACGGACTGGGCATCGCGAATGCTTTCGCAGCTTATGAAGAAGGGATTGAAGTCTTTGACAGCTCACAAGGTGGGTTGGGCGGATGCCCGGCCTCCCCCGGCGCGAGTGGTAATATCGTTACGGAAGATCTCGTATATATGTTTGAGGCTATGGGGGTCGATACAGGGATTGATTTGGACGCTTTGATAGCTTGCCGTCATTTTTTATCAGAAGGTTTACCGGGGGAACCTATCTACGGAATGACCCCTAATGCGGGCCTACCGAAAGGGTTTAGATCTTAATCTAGTGCGTCCTTTACGGCCTCTACAGCACCCTCAGTGTCAGTATCCATAAATCCGAAACCCCATTCCGGATAATCTATTACTCTACCGTTCTTGATGAGTTCACCAACACGTGGTGTGAGGTCGAACAACATGTCGTTCGGGTTTAGAACCGTGATATGATGAGACAGTTGAGCAATGCGTTCGGCAAAGGCGTCTGTATAATTAAAGGCGGCCTCGTGCCCCCACTCATAGGCTTCGCCAGCACGTAAATTTTCTGCCATAGAGGCGGCAAGTTGTTCCAAAGTGACGCCCGGCCCACGATGTTGGATAGATTTCTTCCACATGTCGTGAAACCGTTTTCCAGTCTCATCCAATGGAATAGGTTGGAACATGGATTTGAAGCTTTCACGCTCTTCTAGTGTCAAAACTAAAGCCGAAACCATGACGATTTTGTTGACCTTTTCGGGTTTTTGCCACGCCATTTCGGTGGCGACTTTCGCGCCTGTGTGATGGCCCAGAAGATCTGCTTTCTGGATATCTAAAGCTTCAACTGCGCACCAAATTTGTCGTGCGAACTCTTCTATCCCCATTTTATTTTTCGGTACATCGGATTCACCATGGCCGGGGCTGTCGATAGCAATAATGAGACGATCATTCGCTGCAGTTTCAAGAAAACGAATGAATTCCCTCGACGACTTCGGGCTTTGATGCAAGCATATCAGGGGTAGCTTATCTGACGCCTCACCCGCAATGCGGTAGTGCATTTGACCGTATTCTGCATCCACAAAAGCGCGCCGGATTTTAGTCATGAGCCGCCAACTCGTTACCGACATCCTCAGAAGTTGGCTCGTTAGGCTTATTAAGGCCTTCGATGTCTTGCTGATAAATCCTGAAGATTCGAGCCAAATATTCTTGTGTCCACGCGCCCCGAGCCTCAGCCTCAGGCTTGCTCGGCGTAAAATTGTCGATATCTTTCTGAGAAATACCTTTTGATTCCAATAGCCGTTCGACGGTGTCTAAACGTTCCCGCATAACTGCAAGTTCTTGGGCAACAGCCATTGTGACCGCCAAGACGCGTTCTACGTCAGGGTTCTCTAAAAAGAACGGACGCTTACCTTTTGGCTTGGCGCCCGCAAGCTTGAGAGGATCTATTTGTTTCGTCATTCCGCTGCATCCAAGAATGAGACTTGTTTTTGGCCACCGACAATATGCCAAGCTGCTTTTCGTCCAAAATCCTCAACATCATCATTGGCGTGTTCAGGGAATAAAGCTGTGTCGACGACAGCTGCGACGCCGCCATGTACCAATTCGTCTTTGGCAAAACCGGCATCTATCATCCACTGATCAAGATCGAGTTCATGCATCTTGGTCCAGAATGGCTCATTATTGTAAAACGCGTCCCAGTCGCGAATGGCTTGCTCATAGAGGGGCATGTCATCTGAATATTGAGGTTGCTCAACATGCATGACTAAGCCGCCCGACGAAAGGAGGCGGTGGCTTTCACGCATAATCCGCGGCATCGCCTTTACGCTGGTCTCATGCAGGAACATTGTGGATTGTACCCAATCAAAATGACCGTCCGGGAACATGGAGAGGTCTTCCGCATTCGCCTGTAAAAAAGTAATATTGTCAACACCCATGGATTTTGCGCGGGCCAAACCATATCGAAGGACGGGCGCGCCGGTATCAACACAGACGACCTCGGCCTCAGGAAAGGCTTTCGCAATCGGTACAACATTTTGACCAAGCCCACCGCCGATATCAAGAATACGTTTAGGATTGAAATTTGGGCGGTTCTGTTTCATCCAAGCGACAACCGCTTCGCCGCCGCCATCGGAAAAGCGCCCCAGGCCGCCGCCAGTTGTGACAAAAATTCCAAGGTCATAATTGGCCGCGCCCGTTACATCGCCAGGGACGATTTCATCGTGGTATGAACCCGGCATGCAGTGATGGTCGATTTTGGACAGATAGTTAGGAATTTCCAAGTCAGGATTTAGAACAAGACGCGGATCACCTTCCGTCATCTCTCTCGCTTTTTCATTTAGGTTTTCGGCTTGGCGTAATGTTACCCAGCGACCCGCTTGCTGCCGCAACTCCATTGTGCCGCGGCGTAAGGCGCTCCAGTGTTGAAAAAGTGGGTCATTTAAAAGCGCTTTGCGTACATCATGACGTGTTTTTGGTTCGGGCATGTTTGGCTTTACTCGCGTGTCATATGCCGTTTTCACTCCGGGTAGAATATGTGCCGCTAAATGCCGATTTAGGTGGGCCAAAAAATTAAACCGTGCTTTCTCATCATGACTGGTCTCAGGAGACATGCCATGTAGGCCTACATTTCGGTAGTCTGGCGGTCCATTATATGAGGTTTCTGCAGTCATAAGCTCACTCCTGTCACTCGGTCGCTTATGGCGTGCAACCCTAAAATGAGTTGACGGATGTCAAAGCGATGTGCGCTATGGGGTCACAAGAACGTCATAAGCATGGAGGAACATATGGCTGCAAAAATTCTGGCACTCTTCAATCTTAAACCTGATACATCGGTTGAGGATTATGAAACATGGGCCAAATCGGTTGATATCCCGACCGTGAACGGTCTCGGCTCGATCGAAAAATTTGAAGTCTTCAAGACAACCGGGCTGCTATTTTCGGAAGAGACCCCCCCCTATGCCTATTTTGAAACTATAGATATTTTGGATATGGATAAGTTCGGCGAAGAAGCCGGTAGCGAAACTATGCAAAAGATCGCCGCCGAATTTCAAGGCATGGTGGACGATCTCGTCTTTATCACGACTGAGCAGCTCTAATGAAGCAACTGTCAGGCAAAACGGCTGTTATCACAGGCTCTGGACGTCGAGGCGGATTGGGTGAGGCGATTGCAAAGCGGCTCGCAGAAGACGGCGCGAATATAGTGATTTCTGATATTGGTCAGTCCCGTGACGCGGCGACCGGAAAAGATCATATTGGCACGACCGATGAAATGGAAAGCATTGCCGCCGATATGCGCGCTCAAGGTGTTGAGGCCTCGACATGTGTTTGCGATGTAAGGTCGCTTGAGGAAGTCAGAAAGCTCGCAGAACACGCAAAAGACTCGCATGGATCTTTAGATATCTGGATCAATAATGCGGGTATCGGTTACATCATGAAGCCGTTGCTCGATGTTACTGAAGATGATTGGCGAGCTGTCATTGACGTTAATTTATCAGGTGCTTTTTTCGGCGTTAAATCAGCTGCGGAGATTATGGTCGCTCAAGGAAAGGGCGGACGTATCATAAATGTGGCCTCTCAGGCGGCGAAATCAGGCTTTCCGCATGCGCAGGCTTATACCTCTTCCAAACATGGATTGGTCGGCCTTGTCCGGTCCGCAGCGACAGAATTAGGTGCTCACAATATTACGGTAAATAATGTCTGTCCCAATCATGTCACGACTGCTTTGGGGGCTTGGCAAAATGAATATTTTGCAGAAGTCACAGGCGCGGATAGTGTTGAAGACTATCTAAAGGCTATGGCCGCCAGAATTCCAATGGGACGTCCCGGCTTGCCGGAGGATACCGCCAATGCTGTTGCATTCCTCTGCTCTGATGAGGCTAAATATATTACAGCGGAAAGCATGAATGTTTCAGGTGGTGAGGAGCCGCACTAAATGAATGAGCCGGCCCCGGAAAATTTTGTATGGCCCAATGGTGCCAAACTGGCTTTGTCCCTCGTCGTCAATGTCGAAGAGGGCGCGGAGCGCGGAATTTGGCAGGGTGATAAAACGAATGAACCGGTTGATGAATTGGTGACAGGATTGAAAGCCAAAATTCGCGTTCACGGGAATGAATCGAATTATCAATATGGTATAAATCGCGGCGCCCCACGTATCCTCAAATTACTGGATGAGGCGGGTGTTCCCGCAACATGGACGGTTTGCGCACAAGCTTTGGAAAAAGCGCCTTGGCTTGCTGATGCGATAACAGATCGCGGAGATGAGCCTTGTTCCCATGGATATCGCTGGCTTTTCACCGCTTTTATGAGCGAAGAAGACGAGCGGGCATTTATCGCAAGAGGTACAGAGTCTATTTTGGCTACAACAGGACGAAAACCCGTCGGCTATCTTTCTCGGTATCTTCATACGGACAATATCAGGCGATCACTTGTGGAAGAGGGATATCTCTATCACATGGATGATTATTCTGATGACTTTCCCTATTGGGACCATGTGAATATGGGCGATGGTTCAACAAAGCCATTGATTATTTTACCATATGCAGTTGACAGCAATGATATGAAATTTTGGCTCTCGCCGAGTTTCACGCCAAATATGTGGCTAGATTATGCGAAGCGTACCTTTGATGAACTGTTAGAAGAAGCCAATCATGAAGGGGCTCGTATGATGAGCCTTGGTCTGCATTTGCGTATCATTGGAAGGCCGGGACGTATCTGGGCTTTCCGGGAGTTCTTGAATTATGTTAAAGACCGCGATGATGTTTGGATTGCGCGTCGTGAGGACATTGCCGACCATTTTGCGTCTCAGGTCCGACCCTAATGTATTATCGTTCCGTCCTTTTTGTGCCTGGCAATCGCCCGGAACGTTTCGAAAAAGCCGTAGCGGCTGATGCTGACTTAGTCTGTATTGACTTGGAGGACGCTGTTGGTCCCTCGGAGAAAGACGAAGCGCGTAAACATGCCTTGAGATATTTAGGGGAAGCGGACCACAAAAATATAGGTATCCGCATAAACGGCGTCCAAACGCCTGACGGTAAAGGCGATATTCAAGACCTGATAAAGTCAGATTTGGCACTGCCATTCATAATGATCCCAAAAGTTTCAGATCAATCTGAAATGCGTAAGTTGGATGATGAACTACCTAGCGCTTTGGGAGTCTTTTGTCCCATCATTGAGAGTGCTGTTGGCCTATTGAATGTATCAGATATTTTTTCACATGACCGGGTTAAGTTAGGATTGTTCGGTGCTGTAGATTTCAGTGCGGATTTGGACTGTGATTTGGGCTGGGATGCACTCTTATATGCTCGGTCCGTATTGGCGGTTGCTGCTGCTGCGCACAACGTAACAGTTTTTGATGTTCCTCATATCAATTTACGAGATTTGGACGATTGTGAAAAAACGACCCGGCGCAATAAATCTCTGGGAATTCACGCGCGAGCGGCCATACATCCGGCGCAAATTGAACGAATACATGCGGCATTAACGCCCAGCGAAGCAGAAATCTCTCAGGCGGTGAAGGTGATTGCGGCGTATCAAAAGGCTGACGGCGATGTTGCGTTAGTCGATGGAAAATTAATTGAAGCGCCTCTTTTGAAAAAGGCGCAACGTATAATGCGTGCGAGAAAATAAGATGGTCGGTTCAGTCAAACAAATAGGCCCTAATAGGTTTCGCGAGACCTTTGGGCGGTATTACGAAGACTTCAATGTGGGTGATATTTACGAACATCGTCCCGGTAAAACCGTCACTGAATATGATAATCACATGTTCACGCTGATGACAATGAACACGCATCCCATGCATTTTGATAATGAGTTTGCGAAAGCTTCTGAATTCAAGCAATGCTTGGTTGTTAGTCCTTATACTTTGGCGCTTCTCATCGGCATGTCTGTGTCTGATTGCAGCCAAAAAGCCATTGCAAATCTGGGTATGGACGAAGTTAAATTCACGGCTCCCGTATTTGTCGGCGATACAATTTACGGCGAGAGCGAAGTACTGGGAAAACGCGAGTCAAAATCTCGTCCCGGCCAAGGCATCGTTACGATTGTAACGCGAGGTTTTAAACAAGACGGAACGATGGTCTGTACTTTCAAGCGTAACATGTTGATCCCGAATTCAGGGAATGCCGTAGAAGATAAAGTTGAAAATTACTAGGAGCTGATAAGATGAATGCAATTGTTGATCCCAGCGCTTGGACTGTCGAAGACGAAAACATGATGTTGGACACTATCGATAGATGGTGCCGTGAAAAAGTCCGCGACAAGGTCATGGAAATGGAACATGCGGACGAATATCCGCATGAATTTGTTGAGGATATGAAAGAGTTTGGCTTGTTCG
This sequence comes from Hellea sp., assembly GCA_020628495.1. Classification (GTDB taxonomy): domain Bacteria; phylum Pseudomonadota; class Alphaproteobacteria; order Caulobacterales; family Maricaulaceae; genus Litorimonas. The sequence goes on along the minus strand of JAHDFA010000004.1, from coordinate 16,552 downwards.
GAGCCACAATTTCTCAGGAATATGGCGGCTTAGGTTTGTCAGCGACGACTTACGCCAAAATCGTCATGCGTATTTCGCAGGAATGGATGTCATTGACGGGCATTTTTAACTCGCATTTGATGATGGCAACCGTTGTCGAGAAATATGGAACTGACTTCCAGAAAGATTACTGGCTACCAAAATTTTGCTCAGGTGAAATTCGGGGTGGATTAGGGTTGACCGAGCCCAACGCAGGAACGGATCTGCAGGCAATCAAAACCGTCGCTCAACGTGATGGTGATGACTATATCATTAATGGTTCTAAAACTTGGATATCAAATGGATTAATGGGTGGGGCGGTAGCCTTGATGGTGAAAACGGACCCGGGCGCAGATCCGCGATATAAAGGCATGTCCATGCTGATTACCCCTAAGGTCGACCCGGATACAGGTAAAACCTATGAAGGTTTTACCACCGGGAATAAGATGCAGAAGCTGGCTTATAAAGGTATCGATTCCGGCGAGCTTTTTTTCGATGATTATCGAATTGATGCCAAACGTCACCTCATTGGCGGTGAAGAAGGCAAAGGCTTTTACATGGCTGTCGGAGGCTTGGAATTAGGCCGGATTAATATTGCTGCGCGCGCCGTCGGCATTTCCCGTAGAGCTTTAGAAGAAAGCACGCGCTACTCGCAGGAACGTAAAACCTTCGGAAAACAAATTTGTGAGCATCAAGCCATTCAATTAAAACTGGGCGAGATGGCTACAAAAACAAAAGCGGCCGAGCTGATGACCTTAGATGCCGCCCGCGCTTATGACAGCGGTGAACGTTGTGATATGGAAGCTGGCATGGCTAAATATTTTGCGTCGGAATGTGCTACAGAAAACAGCCTTGAGGCCATGCGAATCCATGGCGGTTATTCTTACTCTAAAGAATATCCTGTTGAGCGCTTGTTCCGTGAAGCGCCGCTCATGTGTATTGGTGAGGGCACGAATGAGATGCAACGTATCATAATTGCCAAGCAGCAAATCGCTCGGAATAAGATTTAGGATCAACGATGTCGCAGCAATTGCCCCTTACCGGTATCCGTATCATTGCGGTGGAACAATATGGGGCAGGGCCTTATGGAACGCAGCTTCTGGCCGATCTTGGGGCTGAAGTCATCAAGATAGAAAATCCCGGAACGGGTGGTGATGTTTCGCGGTTTGTGAGCCCGCATTTGATCGGAGATAAAGATAGCCAGTTCTTCCAAACCTTTAATCGGAATAAAAAGTCCCTTAGACTCGATTTGAAATCTGATGAGGGACGGAGTGCTTTTGAAGAATTAGTGAAAACGGCTGATGCTGTCTCTAATAATCTTCGCGGTGATTTACCCGCCAAGTTGAAAATTGATTATCCCTCTCTGAAAACTATCAACCCGAAAATCGTTTGTGCGCATTTATCTGCTTATGGTCGTGATAATTCCCGCGCGGCTTGGCCGGGCTATGATTACCTCATGCAGGCCGAGGCCGGATTTTGTTCTGTCACCGGAGAACCTGACGGACCACCCGTGCGCTTTGGCTTGTCCATGGTGGATTTCATGACCGGGTCCATGTTTGCGACAGGTTTAGTTTCGGCAGTGTTAGGTGCTGAGCGTACGGGTGAAGGCTGTGATGTTGATGTTTCACTATTTGATACGGCGCTGCACCAAGTCAGCTATCCCGCAACATGGTATCTAAATGCTGGGGATATTGTGACTCGCCAACCCAGAGGTGCGCATCCGGCGATTGTCCCCAGCCAACTCATGGAGGCGGGTGATGGTTGGATAATGTTCTGCTGCCAAACCCAAAAGTTCTGGGAACGTGTTGCTGAAATATTAGGTCATCCGGAATGGGTTGAGGATCCGCGATTTAGAAAAGTTGAAGACCGCCGCGTAAATCGGGCACTTGTTCAGGACACGATGGAGGCTGTTCTCAAAACGAATACTGTCTCATTTTGGATGGAAAAATTTGGCGGATATGTGCCTGCCGCGCCAGTCTATGACATTGGTCAGGCTCTTGAAAATGATTATGTCCACGAAGTTGAGATGGTCTATGAGGACAAGCATGAGGGTATGCCGGGGCAAAAAATTCGCCTTCTGTCTTCGCCCTATCGCATTAATGGTGAGCGCTTAAAGGGAGGTATAGCACCAGAACTTGGAGCGCATACAGATGAGTTACTGAAGTGAAATTAGAGGGCGTCCGAGTTCTTGATTTATCCGCGTTTTTACCCGGGCCACATATGACCATGATGATGGCCGATCACGGTGCCGATGTAATCATGGTGGAGCCTGATAACGGTTTTGGTGAGCCGACACGCACTATGGGTGAAAAATACTCAGATAGTCATTCCGTTTGGTTCACAAATATCTCGCGCGGAAAGAAAAGCTATAAGGTCAATTTAAAAGACCCGGATGAGCACGCGGATTTTCTGGAATTAGCAAAAACTGCTGACGTTTTTGTCGAAGCCTTCCGCCCAGGCGTCGTTCAAAGATTAGGTGTGGATTATGATGCAATTAAATCCATCAATCCCGGCATAGTATATTGTTCGATTTCAGCATTTGGACAGGCCGGAAAATATGCAGATAAACCTGCTCATGATTTGGTTGTTCAAGCCATGGCGGGGACGGCTGATCTCACCAGATCAATGGAAGGCGAACCCGCGCTTACACCCATGCCAAGCGCGGATATGACCGCCTCGCTTCATGCTTTATCCGGAATTTTGATGGCACTATATCGTCGGACGCAAACAGGTTTGGGGGATTATTTAGATATTTCTATGTATAATAGCCTTCTGTCTTGGGTACCGAATGTAACAGGATCTGTTTTCGCAAAGAACCGAGAACCGAAGCGCGATGAAATGCGCAGCTTTGGTGGAAATGCATTCGTCAACATATATGAAACTCAAGATGGCGGGCATATAGTTTTGGGCGGGTCTGAGCCTAAATTTGTAGCAAATTTATTAAATGCATTTGATGCGCCCGCATTAATTGAAGAGATGAAAAAACCGGTCGGGCAACAAGATAAAGTGAAATCATTTCTTGCCAGCCATTTCGCAACGAAACCGCAAGCTGAGTGGGAAGACATATTGTCGGAAATTGATTGTTGTTGGTCCACTATTCGAACCTTGCATCAGGCTCTGACCGAAACGTATGCGCCTGTTATCAAGGATGGTGAAAAGAGCCATATACAAAATCCAATCCGTTTTAAGTCTGAACCTGCTGAGCTTTCTTTTGATTTACCCGGCCTTGGACAGCACAATCACATTTTGAAGAGCGAATTATAGATGGGCCGTCTTGAGCCAATTGAAAGAGAAGCCCTGAGCGAAGATGTTCGGACATTGGTTGATCTTGGCGCAGAGATGATGGGGTTTACGCCCAATGATGCTCTGATTATGGCGCGAAACCCGCAACTGACGAAAGCACTTTCCGCCCTTGTAGGCGCTGTTTACGGAGGCGGAACCGTTGACCCGGGACTTAAACGGCTGATTGGATATATAAATTCAACCGCCGCAGGCTGCGTCTATTGCCAGGTTCATACGGCCCATGGTGCTCACAATGCCGGAATAGAGGCACTGAAAATTCAGAAAGCTTGGGAGTTTGAGACATCTGACCTTTTTTCAGATGCAGAACGTGCAGCATTACGAGTCGCTTTAGGGGCGGGTAAAACACCAAATGAAGTGACCGATGCGGAGTTTGCAGATTTGAAGAGTTATTTCACTGATGATGAGATTGTTGAAATCCTATCTGTCATTGGAATGTTTGGCTTTTTAAATCGTTGGAATTCAACACTCGCGACAGAGCTTGAAAGCACACCTCTTTCATTTGCGAAAACCACCCAAATTCAAACGACTGATGGCTGATCGGCGCGCAGTGATAGCAGGCGCGACGACAGCCGGACTTTCTGCATGCGCGCCAGTGAAGTCTTTACCTGCAAAGCGTCAAACTTTCGTCTTAGTTCACGGAACATGGCATGGTGGCTGGGTTTGGAAATATGTACGGAATATCTTGGAAGATGACGGACATCGCGTTTTCACGCCGACGCTAACGGGGTGTGGGGAACGTGAACACCTATCTTCTCCCGAGGTGGGTTTGGAAACGCATATCCAAGACATTGTGAACGTCATTGAATTTGAAGATTTGCAAAATGTTATTCTCGTCGGACATTCATTTACAGGTGTCGCAATCACAGGCGTTGCGGATCGCTTAAAACGCCGCATCAAACATATTTGTTTCTTTGATGCACTTGTGCCCTTTGGTAACCGAATGAGCGGGACTCCGCGCAATGCAGATGGCTCGCTTGCAGACTATTTCGTAAAGCGGCAAGAAAATTTTATTGATGGATACAAAATGGATTTGTGGGCGGATTATCCGCTTAGAATGCTGCTTCCGGAGGATCATCCAAAAGCGGAGTGGGTTCGTTCTAAAATTACGACACATCCGGCCAAAACTTGGACGGATGTCCTTGTTTTGCAGAATGCAGGTTGGGAAAACTTATCTCGGAGTTTTATTCATTGCGTCGGGCAAAAATTTGCCATGAGCAGCGAAAAAATGGTTGGCCCTGCGAGGTTGCCGGGCTGGAATTTTATAGAGCTTGATATTGCTCGAGATGGAATGGTTACCCATCCCGACATCGTAGCCACCACTTTCAAAAGGCTAGCTGAATGAGACATTTTTACCTAATTTTTCTATTTGCCGTGCTTGCGGGATGCTCACCTGTTTCGCCTACAGCAGTCGATAAATTTGTTGACCTCTCTAAACGAGAGAAGCCAAACCCAGTCGTAAATCAGGGATGGCGTGAAGTCGTTATTGGCGCCCCTGATATCCAAGAAATTTCTAAATTTTGGGTGGAAATAGGCGGATTCGAAATACGTGAAAAATCCTCCGCCAGTATGTTACTGGGTGCTCCCGGAGTGGCAGATTGGGGTTTGATAAGATTGGTGAAGGCCGAAGGGGAGTCTACAAGACCATTCGGTTCTCAAGCTTGGGATACGGGCTGCTATTACTCGGTTATGCACCGCGTCAAAAATTTACGCGCCGTCGTTGAAGATGCTCAGGCCTTAGGCTGGGTGTCGCTAACGGATGATGTCGTCTTTCTTGAATTTGGTCCAAGCCAACTTCACGTCATTGTTTTAAGCCATCCTGAAACAGGCGTCCAAGTGCAGCTTTATGAACGCCTCACAACAGCATTGCCTGAAACATTCCCAGAATTTGAACGTGTGAGCGCTCCCTTTAATATTATGCAAATGGCTCGAGATAGGGATGCAGCCTATAATTTCTTTCAGCAGGGATTGGGATTTTCAACCTTCTATTATGGAAAGCCTTATTTGTCAGAAGAGGAAGAGATCGTTCCGATTAATATACCCAAGGCTTTGACTGACGAAATCGCTTACAGCGCTGCCATAGTTTCCCCTATTGCGGATATGGAGTGGGGTCGCATGGAAATGATTGCGATAGAGAAGAATGATCGTTTGGATGGAGCGGACTACTCTAATCAGTGCGGAAGCCCTGTTGGAATTAGAGAAGTTGTTTTTGATAAGGCCAATTTATCTGACCTAAGAGACGCTAAGCGAGGGTTGGAGATTTTATCTGAAAGTGAAAATGGTGCTGTTATCGTTGAGACTCCGGACGGAGCGGTCATCCGATTTGAGCCATGACCCCGACGGAAAAACTCGCTCAACACCTAGGACGTAAAATCACGGCGAGCGATAGAGAACGCGCAGCCTTGCTATGGCTGGATTGGACGGGATGTGCCATCGCTGGACAAGCACAAGCTGTCGGAAAAAAGATAGCAGCGGCTTTTCCAAATGAAACGGGGCTCTGCAAGCGCATAGGCGCAAGGTCTTCATCTCCGCAAATGGCTGCGCTTCATAACGGGTGTTTGGGCAATGTGTTGGAAATGGACGATGTCGATAAACGGGCTGTTTTACATGCTGCGCCGACAGTTTTTCCTGCTGCATTTGCAATGGCTGAGTTTACAGGCGCGTCGTCCAGTGATTTTCTGAACGCCATAGTTATTGGCTATGAAGCTACCATCCGGTTGGGACGCGCAGTGGGCCCCGGACATTATGCCTACTGGCATAATACTGCGACATGCGGACCTATCGGTGCTGCAGCGGCATCTTGTTATTTGCTTGCAGGAAGTGACTTTGTTTCCGCTTTTGGTTTGGCAATGACTCAGGCGGCAGGGCTTTGGCAGACGCGTCATGAGGCTGACTCCATGGCTAAACAAATTCATGCAGGACATGCGGCACAAGTTGGTGTGCAATCCGCTTTTTTATCTGCCCAGGGATTCCAGGGCCCGCGCACAATATTAGAGGGCGAGCAGGGTTTTTTTGCTGCAATGTGTCCGGGGGCCAATCCGGAAGACATATTCAAGGATTACGGGCCTGAATGGCTAATTCACCAAACCTCAATCAAACCATATCCTGCATGCAGGCATGCCCATCCAGCGATTGATGCGGCAGTTTTAGGGCGTGCCGCCCATTCAAAAATTATGGGAGAAATTTGTGTGGAGACGTATTCTGATGCATTGAAGTTTTGCAATAACCCTGACCCTAAATCTGTCATTGAAGCTAAATTTTCTATTCAACACAGTGTGGCGGTTACCTTGTTAAAGGGGGAGCCTCGTTTAGAGGACTTTGATATCCAAAATGATTCAGAAGAACTTCAGCAGCTTCGTGGGCGAGTCGAGCTTAAGTCTACAGATGAATTTAACAAAGCCTATCCAAATCATTATGGCGCGGCGTTGGAAATTGACGGTCAGAGGTTCGTTGCTAAAGACGCCTTTGGTGACCCGGAAAAACCGATGAGTGAGCACGCTATTAGAGAAAAGGCTGAAAGGCTCATGATATTTGCGGGGATGAAGGAAGAGGATGCCAAGCGCCTTAGCGACGCCACAATAAATCAAAATTGGCAAAACTATAAGGCATTTCTTCCATGAGTGATATTTCCCGCATATTTGCGAGATACGCGCTTGAACAAAATGTTTTCTCAGATAGCGCATATGATGCGGCCAAAACCTTCATTCTGGATAGTTTGGGTGTTGGCATAGCGGGATCGAATGCGCCTTTTAATGAATCTGTTTTTCAAACCGCATTGGGTTGGGGACAGGGCGATACAGCTCACCTTTGGGGCAGAGGTCTTAAAGCACCAGCCGCAACCGCAGCTTATCTCAACGGATTTCAAATCCACTCCATGGAATTTGACTGCGTTCATGAACCGGCGGTCGTACATCCCATGGCAACAATTTTCGCGGCTATATCTGCTGAGGCTGAACGTCAGAATGGCGTGACAGGATTTCAATTGATGGAAGCGGTCATAACAGCGGTTGATGTCGCCGTTGAATTAGGTGTTGCGGTCAAGAGCCCTCTGAAATTTTTCCGTCCGGCCACGGCCGGTTTATTTGGCGCCACTCTGGGAATTGCGAGGTTAAGACATTTTACCGAGGCACAAGCACTCTCTGCGATGGGCTGTGCTCTCGCGCAATGTGCAGGTGTCATGCAAGCTCATGTGGAAGGTAAACCCACGCTGCCAGTTCAAATTGCGGGCGCGGCGAGGGCGGCAATTGTGGCGTGTGATCTGGCAGAAGCCGGATTGCAGGGTCCCGAATCTTCTCTTGAAGGGCCGTTTGGTTATTTCAATATGTTTGAAGATGAAGTGGATGTCTCAGCAGCGGTTGAGGCATTGGGTAAAACTCACCGTATCACGGAAGTGAGCTGGAAACCTTTCCCGACTGGCAGAGCGGCACAAGGCGGTATTGTCTTGGTTCAGGCTTTAATAGAACAAGGTGTCACCTTGGAAAACTTAGAGAAATTAACCCTGTCTGCTCCGCCTATCATTCCGCGTTTGGTTGACCGTCCTTTGATTGATAATATGAGCGCGAATTATGCTCGACTCTGTTTCCCTTATCTCGCCGGGATAACTATTGCGCGCGGCACAGTTGGATTGGACGATTTTTCGAATGAAGATCTTGCATCTGAAACATACAGAGAGGCTGCGGAAAAGATCGAAATTGTCACTAATCATATCAAAGACCCGGCAGAGTTTTTGCCTCAGAGCGCCACGGCCAGACTTAAAAATGGCGAAGAAATGTTTGCGATGATTGGCAAACTCTTCGGATCCCCCGCTGATCCTTTATCGATGACGCAACATATTGAAAAATTCCGTAAATGTGTTGCGTTTGGTTTGAGTGAGGTCAATGCCAGTGCCACTGCAAACAGGCTCATTACACTTGTTGATAGTTTGGAGCGGTTAGACGACTGTAGTGAGCTTTTCTCATTGGCGTCTGGCCTGTAAATATATGCACGCAACCTATTTTGATTTTGTCAAACCGGATGAAATTCGGGCAGATCACCCAATGGGTGATGAATTCCTTAATTTTGCAAAACATATTTCGCGCGATGAATTATTCGCGCATCAAGATCGGCTGTTCCGGAAAATGTTAGAGCGAGCTTGGCAAACATCATTCTATCAAAAATTATGGGGGAATGAGGGGATTGAACCGGGCGACATTAAGGGGCTTCGCGATATTCAGAAACTCCCAACTTTTGATAAATCCGATTTAATGGCGAGTATTGATCGGCAACCACCTTTTGGTGATTTTTCCGGTTTGGGTAGCTATGCGCCAGAAGATCAACCCCCCGTGAAATTCCACACCACCTCCGGCACGACCGGAAAGCCCCAAGTCCTTATTTTTGGTCCCAAAAGCCGCGAAGTTCAAAATTTGCTTTTGGGTCGATTATATACACTCCAAGGCATTGGCCGGGGTGATGTGGTGCATTCAGTATATGGTCATGGACCAATCAATGGCGGGCATTATGTTCGGGAAGCTGTAACGCATTGGACACAAGCCATTTTCGTGTCTGCCGGAACAGGCGTCGAAACGCGGTCCGTCAAGCAAGTTCAAATGATGGCGGATTTCAAAGCAACAGCCATTGTCGGGTTCGCTGATTACATTAAAAAGCTCGCACGTGTCGCAAAAGAAGCGGGATTGGAGCCGGGCGTGGATATTCCGGTCCGCACGATTTCAGGTCATATGGGCCGCGAGGACAAAGGCAGTGTCTCAGAGATGTGGGGCGGTGCTGAATGTTACGACTGGTATGGGGTCGGCGATACTGGCGCTATTGCAGGTGAAGGTCCGGACCAAGATGGTCTTTATGTGATGGAAGACGCACAATATCTGGAAATATGCGATATCGAGACCGGTCAACCTGTCAAAGATGGCCAGACAGGCGACATGGTTTGCACATGTTTATTTAAAGATGATGTTTATCCGATCATTCGTTTCAACACACATGACGTTTCTGCCGTGCGCTTAGGAAAATCATCTCTCGATTTAAATTACAGGCGGATAGAAGGCTTCCTCGGACGGTCTGACAATATGGTGAAGTTGAGAGGCATTAATCTGTTCCCGCAGGCCATGGGACCCATCATGGAGAAAGTGGACGGTTTTGCAGGCGAGTTCTTCTGTCATGTTGAAAGAGACGAAAAAGATCGTGATGAAATGACCGTTATCGCGGAAAGTCGAACAGGTGATATTTCCAATCAATTGGAACAGGTTCTAAAGTCTGCCCTTGGCATTGGCATTTCTGTGAGATGCGTAAAGCCGGGTGAGACGGCAGAGACAACGCAGGTGGATGTTCGCCAAAAACCTATCCGTCTTGTGGATACGAGATTTTAGGTGAAACAAGATGGCTTGAATGCAGTCCTGTCTTGGATGGATTCCGGCGGTGGTGAGGGACAGTCTATTGGGGTCAAAGCGAATATCTCCGTCAAAAACGTCTCCTGCCATGGGGGTATAAAAGCCTATGAAGATGCTATCGCTGTAGATGACGCCCTCGTCGTAAAAAGACTTCGGGATGCTGGATATCAGATATCTGCGATTTTAAATATGGAGGAAGGCGCATTAGGTGCTCAGACGGACAATCCATGGTTCGGGAAAACGCAGAATCCAATTAAATATGGCTATACACCCGGCGGCTCATCAGGCGGTTCATCCGCTGCAGTTGCCGGTGAATTAGTTGATATAGCATTGGGGACCGATACAATGGGTTCGGTACGTATTCCGTCCGCCTATTGCGGTTTGTGGGGATTTAAACCCAGCCATTCGAAAGAGATACTGGCGGGAGTTATGCCGCTATCGCCGACACTTGATACGGTAGGCGTGCACGCCAAAACTCTGGACGATGTCATTCGCGTGACAGAAATTATTTGCGATAAAAGTTTTTCCAATGGTCGCGCTGGCGACATTCAACTATTGGATTACTCGGGACAGGTCAGCGTTGAAACTGACGTAGAGAGTTGTTTCAATGATTTTCTTCAAACGCTCGGAGCTTTGCCGAAAACCAAACTTTCACCTTATGCATTCGGTCAATCGCGCAGAGCCGGGCTGATTTTATCTGAGGTGGAAGGGTTCGCTGTCCACTCGGAAAAACTGATATCAAACCCGGACGGTTTTTCAGAATTTTTTCGGGGCATGCTCGAATATGGTCGTGATTTACCATTGAAGAGAATTGATGCAGCATATGCCCATGTAAGCGAATTAAGGTCCGCCGATTTCCCTGATTTCATTCTCATGCCCACAGCGCCTCAAACGGCTTTCAAATTTGGGTCTCCTGTTCCTGCTAACCAAGCGGACTTTACGGCGTTTGCGAATTTGGCAGATCGTCCAGCCATACAATTTCCAATAGGGCTGAGCGAAGCCGGATTGCCAATCGGAGCCCAGCTTGTCGGACCGCGTGGTGGAGAAGCTGACTTAGTTGCGACGCTTAAATCTATCTGGGCCTAAAACTGCGGCGTACGTTTTTCCAAAAACGCCGTATAGCCTTCTTTAAAATCTTGGCTAGCAAAACCGTCTAAGAACCACTGCTGAGTTTCTTGACTCTCGCTGAATTGACCCTGACTCTGGGCGGCAAACATTTTCTTCGTGATTTGAGCCGACTGGCTTGAAAGTTTTGCAATATTTTTTGCGTAGTCTAAGACGGCCTCTTCCAGTTCATCTGGTTTATGGCAGAAATTAATCAGCCCCATTTTTTTGGCGTTTTTGGATTTAATTAAACGTGCAGACAGCAATATGTCCTTTGCGTTGGCGAGACCAACGATCTCAATAAGTCTCAAGACATCATCGTAAGGGTAAACAAGCCCCAATTTCGCAGGCGTAATTGCAAATTTGGACGTGTTGTCTGCAAAGCGAATATCGCAACAAAGCGCCAAGCCGCATCCACCGCCCACACAAGCCCCGCGGATGCTGGCTATTGTCGGGAAACGGAACTCGGCCAGGGCCTTCATCCCGGTAGATATGTGTTGAGAAATGCGCGCGGATGACTCTGCTGTGGCATAGAGTGTTTGAAATTCGGAAATATCAGCGCCGCTCGCGAAATGACCACCTGCACCTCTGACAATCAGGACTTTCACACCCTCACTCTGTTCAGCCTTTTTGAGCACGTCTGGCAGTCGTGCCCACATCTCAGCGCTGAGAGCGTTTCGTTTTGCGGGTTGGTTAATAACAAGTTCGCCAACGCCATCGGGTAATAAATTGAATTGAAGTGTGTCACTCATTCTTTGAAGTCATCCATTGTCAGAGGCCGCATAGTATTGGCGATATAGGCTTTTTGACGAAAGAACCGTAGAAATCCGTTTTGCCCCATGCGTGACCCGCCCAATCCGGAGTTTTTAAAGCTCTGCTTTCCGGCTTCAAAATATTGCCCGGTGAGCGCCGCGTCCATCAGACTGATCGCCCCGGCGTCAATATGCTGTCCAATGGCCTCGGCACTCTCGATATCAGAAGCAAATACTGCGCCGGACAGCCCGAATTCAGTATCATTAGCGAGTTTGATGGCGTGCTGTATCGTATCATATGCCATGACAGGAATAACGGGGCCGAAAGTCTCTTCTCGCATAATCTCCATCTCATGTGTGACGTCAGCAATGACTGTTGGTTCCAGCCATTTGCCGCCGCCATAATCCAAAATTTGGCCACCACTCAGGATACGCGCTCCTTTTTGAATGGCATCATCTATTTGCGATTTTACTTTTTTGGCCTGTTGTCCAAAAATAAAAGGCCCGATGTGACCATGGCCTATGTCAGGAAAATTCAGACGGATGGTTTTCGCTTTTTCGGCAAGTTGTTGCGTGAAGAGATCATAGATGGATGAGGGCACATAGACACGTTCAATGGACTGACAAGCCTGTCCGGTCGCCAGCACGGAAGACCGCAAAGCAAGTGTGGTCGCCTCATCCAAATCAACATCTTCGGTAATAATCAGCGGGTCTTTACCTCCTAATTCCAAATTGGCCGGGATGAGGTTTTCCGCGGCTTTGAGAGCGACTTTCTTTCCCGTCGAAACAGAGCCAGTAAAGCAAACGCAATCTACATGATTGACGAGTGCAGCCCCGCTTGCACCGTCACCTTGAATAAACGTCAAATAATTATCCAGACCAGCTAATTGAATTATGGGCTTGAGGGCATCCGCAAAACGGGGCGTCACTTCGCTCGGCTTGATTATAACGCAAGCCCCCGCCAGCAAAGCCGGGATAGTGTCGATAAAGGAAAGTGTCATTGGGAAATTCCAAGGACTAATGACGCCAACCAATGCGTAGGGTACATATTCATTGGAATGTTTGAAATTTGGCTTTGAACGGCCCTGCACCCAGTTCGTAGCTGGAAGGAGAGAGGGAGCAAGAGACGCCCAGGCCCGCATGTTTGCGATGACGCCCAACGTTTCCGCCCGGGCCAGCATGCGCCTGCCTGTGTCAATTTCGAGCGCATCCATCACCGTCTGCGCTTCCGTTTCGAGCGTATCAGCGAGTTTCAGAATGGCCTGACAGCGCCTATCAATGCCGAATTCGCGCCATGCGCCTTGATGAAATCTCAGTCTCTCAGCTTCCGCTGAAATAGCGTCACCATCCCAGGTTTTGATTTCATAATCTACTTTGCCTGTTCGCGGATTTTTGACGGAAAGAGTATTGGTCATAATGCTTGTTCTTATCCGGCACCATCGCCATAGTTGTGACCTGCATCAAGGCTGTTTCTGGCGGGTCGACTAGGTGAAACTATGAGTGAAAATCTGCAAATCTACAAGGCGCTGGCGCTGCAAACTGAATGTGCTGCGGTGAACCGTTGTGTGTCCCGGGATGAAGCGCGCATCGTCATGATGAATGCGATTACGCGTATCCGGGGACAAATTTTCTCGGCGCTCGCATTTCATGGCCGTGATTTGCGCTTGGTCTGTTTGCCTGAATATTTTCTGACGGGATTCCCCGCAGGTGAAACGGCCAAAGCGTGGCAGGAAAAAGCCGCCATTGAGTTTGATGGTCCAGAGTATGAATTGCTCGGCATGATCGCCAGTGATGCAGATATGTATATCTGCGGGAATGCCTATGAAATTGATCCAAATTTCCCTGAGCTTTACTTCCAAACCAGTTTTATTATTGGCCCCAGCAGCAAGGTCGAACTTCGATATCGCCGCTTGATATCCATGTATGCGCCGTCTCCTTATGATGTTTGGGATGAGTATCTAAAACATTATTCAGAGGATGATTTATTCCCCGTTCTCAATACGCCATATGGTCGATTAGCGGCTTTGGCGTCTGAGGAAATTCGATATCCGGAAATCAGCCGGATTTTGGCGGCGAAAGGCGCAGAAGTTATTTTTCATCCAACGTCTGAAGCGGCCAGCACATTGATGACCTATAAAAATGTCGCGAAACTGGCGCGAGCACAGGAAAATCAGTGCTATATCATTTCTGCAAATTCGTCAGCTATCACAGGAACAGGGTTGGCTCCGCAAAGTACGGATGGACGAAGCCAAATTGTCGATGATCGCGGTATAATTTTAGCCGAGACACCCGGCGGGGAGAGTATTACGGCCTGTGCGGATATTGATATTTCCGCCTTACGTTATCGTCGTCATCGTAACGGAATGGATAATATGCTCGCGCGTCAACCTATGGCACTTTATGCGAAGGCGTTTTCGAAGTTGGATATGCATCCTATGAACTCACTGGGCGATGGTACAAATCCGCCAGCTAAAGACTTCTATAAAAAGCGACAAGATGCCGTGATTTCCAAATTGTCTAAATCAGCTATAATCTAAGGGTTTTGTGCAGACAGGACTTCGTCCTAAGTGTGTTTTTCAATATTCGCTCGAACTTCATCTTGATCCCAGATGACGCCGCCTAAAAGTTTCCCGCAGGCCGGGACGAAATGATTGACTGTAATTGTCTCATACATACCGGAAGAGATGTAGGGATCGCCATTCATGATTGACCAGGCTTCTTCTTCAGTATCAGCTTCAATGAGAAAGAAACTACCGAAAATTTCTCCGTCTGCCTCATGCCGCATCGGCCCGGCAATCCGGTATTTTTCATTGTGGGATTCGATGTGGTCTAAATGACCAAACAAATGTTTCGCACGCAGTGGCGGTGTTTTTTCACCGTCCAAACATGTGAACATATAAGTTGCTTTAGCAAATTTTGGGACACGCGTCGCTTTGGTCATAATATCCTCCAGCGATTCAAATAATTGTACATATTCCGAAGAGCCTGATTTATATCAAACCTCGGCTCATGCGTTTTTTTAACTCTATTACGGGAGAGCTGTTTTGCTTCTGCCGTGTTAATGAATAGATGGATTTTCTATAAATCCCTTTGTTCTGAGGGAAATCTAAATGGGTAATATTATAAAAAGAACGACGATGATGGTTCGGGATATGGAGCGATCCCTTATTTTTTTCAAAGATATTCTTGGTGCAAAAGTCTGGTTTGACCGTCCTTTCACATTGGATGGCGGTGGACTGCCGATCGGTAAGAAGGGCGATAAATTACGTTTGTGCATCCTTCAATTTGAGCATGATCAGATAGGCATGATTGGGCTGATGGAGTTTCTAGACCCCGTTATGCCGGCCCCGGAAATCGATTTCGAATTGGGATATGGAAAGCCAGTATTTGTTGTCGTCGCAGATGACGCGCAAGCCATCTATGATAAGGCCACAATGAAGGGCTTCAAAACACGCGGCGCGCCGAAGATATGGTCGACAACAGGGGCCAAGGGCGAAATAAAACACTTTCTGTCCACCTATCTTTGGGATGCGGACGGCCATTTTTTTGAGTGTAATCAGGTCAAACATATAGACTGGCCGGACGGCATGGAGCCCGTATGAGTGTAAACCGACAATGGTGTGTGGCGGCAAGGCCAGTTGGCAAACCCAAGCCGTCCGATTTTTTATATAAAGAATCCTCAATTCCAAAAATTGGTCCTGACGAAGTTTTGTTGGAAACGCTTTACCTCGGGATTGCGCCTGTCATGCGCATGTATATGATGAACCTACCAATTGGCGGAGAGGCTCCACTAGCTATCGGCGATGTCATTCACGGTCGGGGTGTCGCCAGAATATTGGAATCCAATCATCCTGAATACAAATCGGGAGAGATAGTGCAGGGTCAATTGGGTTGGCAAACCCACAAGGTTTCAAAAATGACGGAACGTGAGCGTTTCCTGAAAGTGAAACATCATGAACTGTCTTATGCGCATTCTGTTCGCATCCTATCAATGACGGGTCTCACGGCCTACACCTCATTTAAAGACCAAGGGCGGCCCAAATCAGGAGACATCGTCGTTGTTTCCGGTGCAGCGGGAGGAGTCGGACATATTGTTGTCCAAATGGCCAAGATTTTAGGCTGCTATGTCATTGGGATTGCGGGCGGTCCTGAAAAATGTGCGATTGTCAAAAATCTCGGTGCGGATGAGATGATTGATTACAAAAATGAGGATGTCCCAGAACGTATCGCTCAGCTTTGTCCCAATGGGATGGACATTTATTACGATAATGTGGGCGGCGAAATTCTCTCAGCTTGTTTGAATAATTTGGCATATAATGCCCGTATCATATTATGTGGTTCGATTAGCGAATATACGCGCGAAGAGAAATTCGGGCTCACTAATTACGCAATGTTACGACGTGCCAATGCGACAATGCATGGCTATTTTGTGTATAATTATATAGATCAGTTTGACGCTTGTAACGCACAGCTTGCTGACTGGATAACGTCCAAAAAAATGACCCCTTTAATTGATGAATTGATTGGGTTCGAAAAAATGCCTGAAGCGCTTATCGGTGTTTATGACGGTACAAATATTGGAACGCGCTGCGTCAAGGTAAAATTGGATGATTGAAAAACCCAAGGTCAGATTCCAAAGGTCAAATTTTATTGTCGCCGACATGGACCGTGCCCTGAAATTTTACAGAGACATCTTAGGGTTTGAAGTCGCTTTCATTAAAGACAGTCAGGAAACGAGCTATTCCTATGATGTGTTTGAAATTGATCGCAAGAATAGGATGCGTTTTGCCGTCTTGGGAACGCAGGAACAAAAAAACATTATGGCCCTTACAGAGGTGCCGAGTGCAAAAGCTATAATAGATACACCCCGGCGAAGCGCAATAATTCTGGAAATCCCAGAACTTGACCGTGTCATTTCAGAGTCCAAAAATCTTGGCTTGAAGGTTTATCCCGAAGATCGATTGATAACTCAAGACGGACGGGAAGGCCGGGAAATTG
>JAHDFA010000003.1 GCA_020628495.1 Hellea sp. | reverse complement strand
ATGTCGGCAGGGTCAGGTGTTCGTCATTCCGAATTTAACCCGTCTGACGACACGCCGGTTCATTTTCTTCAGGTTTGGCTGTTGCCGAATGAAGAAGGTGGCGAACCTCGCTATGAGACTCTGGACCTGACGCCAGCTGACAAAGCCGGACAATTAAAACTGTTCCTATCACCCGATGGGCGTGAGGGTTCATTGGCGATGCGGGCGGACGGTTTAATTTACGCAGGGACATTTGATGGTGAGCAGCGGGCCGAAACGGTACTGCCGGACGGCCATAAAGGCTGGATTCAAGTGGCCCGCGGATCTGTGGATGTGAACGGTCAACGCCTTGAAGAAGGGGACGGTCTGGCAATCACCAAAGGTGGCCGGATCAACGTCTCACAAGGACGTGACGCAGAAATACTTTACTTTGATCTCTTTGGGTAGGAACCTAACTGTATCTCGCCCCGTAATAAGGGCGAGACTCATTTTGTTAGAGAGGCCTATCATGCGCGCACTTCTTCTTTCTGCTGCTATTTTGTCACTCGCGGGAACTGCCTCCGCGAAGACGGTCACAGGCTCGGCCGGGTCGGAAATTGAAGTCACGGAGCTAGAGACTTTTGATGGCGCCTGGGCAATGACCATGCTCCCTGATGGGCGCATGCTTGTCACGGAACAAAGCGGATCTCTCTGGTTGGTGGGCCGTAACGGGAAGAAACTGGGTAAGATCGGCAATGTTCCGTCTGTGACCGAACGCAATCAAGGCGGTATGGGTGACGTCATTCTCCATCCGGATTTTGCGGATAACAAGCAGATTTACATTTCATATGTCGAGCGTGATCCGAAAGATAACAGCCTGTCAGGGGCTGTTGTTGATCGCGCGACACTAACGACATCGGCCCGGGGTGGCTCACTCGTTCAACGTGAACGTATTTGGACGCAATCTCCCAAAGTCACGGGCAACGGACATTATGGACACCGCATGGCGTTCAGCCCTGAAAATGCAAAAGACGGCGGCGGCTATCTTTATATTACGTCTGGCGAGCGTCAAAAATTCACCCCGTCTCAAAATATGGACATGAATTTGGGCAAGGTTGTGCGGATCAACGCGGATGGCACCGTTCCCGAAGATAACCCTTTTGCAGAGCAGGGCGGTGTGACGCAGCAGATCTGGACACTCGGTCACCGTAATCCACTCGGTATTGATTTCGATCCTCAAGGCCGCCTCTGGGTGCACGAGATGGGACCAAAACATGGGGACGAATTAAACCATATCGTTCGCTCATCAAATTACGGTTATCCCGTTGTGTCGAATGGTGATCATTATTCCGGCGTCGAAATTCCGGATCATGATACAAACCCGGTTTTCAAAAAGCCGGCGGCCTATTGGGTGCCGGCCATCAGCCCGGCGGGATTTACCATTTATGACGGCTCGCAATTTAGCGATTGGCAAGGCGATGGTTTCATCGGCGGCCTGTCATCCCAGGCCTTGGTTCGCGTTGAGTTCGAAGAAGGTAATCGCGGCCCAACTGCCAAAGAGGCTGAGCGCTTTGAATGGGGCAAACGCATCCGCGAGGTCGAGACGGGTTTGGACGGCGCGATTTACGTCTTGGAAGATAATGACGGTCGCTTGCTCCGCATCACGCCAAAATAGACTTAAGGCTCTACAACATTAAACCAAAGCTCCGGCGTATCCAGCGCGGTGAGATAATCTCTCGCCGCTAATGGATTGCCGGATAGTTTTATGTCTCCGGTTTTCATCAGCTCGCCAAATTCCGCTTGCCGCCCTAGTAATTCGTTGAAGGTTTGACGTGACAAGGTGATTGTTGCCGCGGGATCATCGGAGAGGCCCGGTCGGGCCAAGGCTGTTGACCGATTGACTTCGATCGTAAAGTCTTCATCCGTATCTGTGAAAATAAAGTTCAAGCTCTTTGGCGTCTTAGAGACTTTCGACCCATCAAATCGAACGGCCATGGCGTCTAATAAGGTACGCGTTGGGACGGATTGCAAGACGTCGAGACTGCCCGGATTGGCAACATTGCGGGCAACGAGACCCACACGCAATTCCTGTGCGCCCGTGAGATAATAGCTGCGCCATGCACCGCTTTCCGCCTGATACCCCATTTGTTCATAAGTCGCCGCGAGCCAATCTTTTGCCTGCTGTCCGCCTTGTTTTGCGAAAACAAGATGGTTTAACAGCTCGGCGGCCCAACGAAATTCACCTGCCTCATAGGCTTCAACCCCTGACTTGAGAACCTCATCTGCACCGCCCATCGCGGCGACATATTTCACAGATGAGACTTCCGCAGGTAGTTTGTGATATTCCGCAGGCACACCGGACCACCATCCAAAATAATGTTGATAGACCGCTTTGGAGTTATGATTGAGCGTGCCGTAATATCCGCGAGCGGCAAAGTCTTCTTCCAAAAATTTTGGAGCCTTCAGCCTTTCTGCGACTTCCACCATACCTGCCCCGCCATTGGCTTCCCGTAATGTTGCATCATGGACGTAGCGATAAATATCACGCTGGTTTTTGAGATGTGATTGAACACGCGCATTGCCCCATTTCGGCCAGTGATGACTGGCAAGAATGATATCCGCTTGCATGCCATATTGTGACAGCATCGCGTCGATGCCTTGGGACCACGCTAATGCATCCCGGGATTTTGCACCGCGCAGTGTCAACACGTTGTGGAAGGTGCCACTGGCGACTTCCGCCGTATGCAGGGCTCCATATTCAGGAAGGTAGAAGACAAATTCGCTCGGAGCTTCCGTCCCGCCCATATCCATAAATTCGAATTTGACGCCGTCGATCGTCTTCTCCGTGATACCCGCGCCTAATTCCTCTGTTGGTAATATCAAACTGACATTGCCGCGAGGTAAGCCAGGTCCAAGACCGGAGCTGACATGACCCGTCTCATTACGGGGAAGGGTCGACCCAAACATGAGTGTGGCGCGGCGGGTCATATGATTGCCTGCGAGAACATTTTCGCTGACGGCTTCATCAGAAAAATGTTGAGGTGCGATTACCGGTAGATCACCGGCCCCATCCGGCAGCACACCTTTCGCGCCGCCAAAATGATCGGCATGACTATGGGTATAAATGAGGGCAGAGACGGGTTTTTTGCCCAATGTTTCGTTAGCGAGGTTTAGCGCGGCTTTCGCTGTTTCCACATTTGTCAGCGGGTCGATGACAATCCAGCCACTTTGCCCTTCAATCAATGTCATGACCGAAAGATCGTAACCTCGAACCTGATAAAGACCCGGAGCGACTTCAAACAATCCGTGCTTCGCGACGAGCTCGCCTTGACGCCAGAGCGATGGATTTACAGTTTCGGGTGCAGGCCCGGTGACGAAATCATATTGCGCAATCTCCCAAACCGGATTGCCCTTTGCGTCCAAAATGGCGGGTGCAGAAATCGCGGCGAGAAAGCCGCGCGAGGCGTCTTCAAAATCCTGCCTGTCAGAGAGAGGAAGGCGCTTTGCCAGCGTGTCATTGGCGCGCCGGGTTGCTTGGGACACATAGCCGGGTTTTGGCGCTTCGGGAATTCCAGCTACTATCGCGGCATCTGTAGGCGCTGTGACATCGCCACATGCGGACAACACCAAGGCCGAACTTAATAAGAGCGCTCTCAACATTTAATCCCCCATCCTTGTGGACAGGGTATAGCAAGATTTACGGCGGGAAAACTAGCTAACTCTTAACCCTTAAAATTCCGGATGCCGTTCATAATCATCTCACCGGCTTTTTCCGGACCTTCCCAGCCCAGAACCTTGACCCATTTGTCTTTCTCCAGATCTTTGTAATGCTCAAAGAAATGCGGGATACGGTCCTGCAAAACCTGCGGTAGGTCCGTATAGGTTTTGATATTGTCGTAATAAGGTGTCAGCTTTTGGTGCGGCACGGCGACGATTTTCTCATCCATACCGGCTTCGTCTTCCATCAACATAACACCCACCGGTCGGCAACGAATAACCGAACCGGGGACAAGCGCCCGCTGGCCCACAACCATAATATCAGTAGGGTCACCGTCTTCGGACAGTGTGTGCGGGAGGAAGCCATAATTACAGGGATAGCGCATGGATGTGTAAAGGAAGCGATCAACAAACATTGCGCCAGACGCCTTGTCGAGCTCATATTTAATCGGTTCTCCGCCCAGAGGGACTTCAATTATAGCATTGACGTCAAATGGCGGATTTTCGCCTGTTGGGATTTTGCTCATATCCATGGAAAATCATCCTTATATGTTCGCGCGCCTGATAGCGGGGCCGCCAATCTTTGCAAGTCCTATGCGGTAGAAAGCACAGCAAAAACGCCAGACGCAATCATCACGACACCAATCAGCACATTGAAGATGCGTCCTGTGCGAGGGCGCTGCAAAAAGCGGCGGATGGATTGTGCGGCATAGGCATATACGGACAGGCCGAAGAGCTCCAAAACGGTTACGGTGACCAGCATGGTCAGAAATTGCGGGGCAAGTGCTGTGTCAGGCTGAAAATATAGTGGCAGTAACATACCGAAATAGACCAATGGCATAGGCGATGTGATCTGAAGGAGAAACCCTTTAACATAAAGGCGGCCCCGTTTTGGAGCATCATCAGGGTCCGGTTCCAGACGTGGTAAGGGTCCAAACATCACGGATATTGCCATCCAACCCAAAACCAGAATGCCAAGAACTTTTAAACCGAGGGTCGCTCTCGGATAAATCTCGAATAGGGCAGCTGTGCCGCTGGCCGCAATACATAACCAAAGCACATTCGCAGATGCGACGCCCAATGCGGGCAGGAGCGCAGGCTTGAATCCATAGCGAAATGACGACGCTAAAACCAGCATGACAGCCGGGCCGGGGGTTAGCCCGCCCGTGAAGAACAGGGCGACGAGGCTGAGCCACAACTCCAATTCCATCTATCTGCGAACCCTAATGAAAATATAATAAAAAACGCGCTTGCGCCCTAGCGCCGCAGACCACATTTGTCACGTAATGGATGAGCATGCTGAAAAACAAGCCGATACACCGCTGCAAAGTGTGCTGGATCATGTCGAGGATACTCTGGATGGATCAGACTTTGTTGACCTGAAAACCGTTGTCGAGTCATTTGGCAATCGGTCATTCGGGCCGGTTATGGTGTTGTGCGGTCTGTGTATGATGACTCCATTGGGTATGTTGCCGGGCATACCGCCAGCTTTCGGCGTTATTGTGATTGTCTTTGCTTTGCAGCTCCTATTCCGGCGACAAACGCCCTGGATGCCGGAAGTGCTGCGGCGGGTGAAAATTCCAGCTGATAAATTGTCAAAGGTTCAAGCCAAGGTCAGGCCTGTCTTGGCCAAAATCGATGGTATTATTCGGCCCCGCCTCCAATGGGCGGCAACCGGACCAATGCAGGTGCTGATTTCCATTGTGGCTATAATATTATCTTTGACGTTTTTTCCATTGGGTATGGTGCCTTTCGGTGTCGTGGCACCGGCTTTAATAATTTTACTGTTCGGTCTAGGCATTACGGCCCGTGACGGGATTTTGACACTGTTTGGCTTATCCCTCAGTCTGGGTGTCTTTATGGGTGTCGGATTTTTACTTGTTTAACTGCGCCAGTTTTTCTGCTGTAACAGGATTGTGCCGGGGTGAAATTTCCAGCGATTTTCGATAAAGCAATTTTGCGAGTTTGATTTCATTTTCTGATACGGCTTTATCGCCAGCTTGCGCCAAAAACAGTCCTGCCCGTTTGGCGTCCAGACCTGCGATCGCGTCATGTGTTTGACCTAAGCGTACCAAAGCCCGTCGTCGATTATTATCAAATAGTGTGTCGCGGGGGGCCAAAGCGACAGCTTTAGTGAAGGCTGAAAGCGCTAACTCATATTCGCCCGCCAGCCAATGGGATTGCCCAATATTATTTTCCGCCAAACCTGCACGTGCACCGGCCAGTCCGGCCATGGCATAGGATTGCCGCGCGGATGAAAATTCGCCGCGCGCATCTTGCAGTTGGCCCAGCAGGCTCCAAAGTCTAGCGTCCGGATCGGCCTTCAATGCGGATGTCAAATAGGTGATGGGATTATCAATCTCTCCCGCGCGAATGCGAATGATGAGGCCATCAGCAGATAGTGGGTCGGTCATCAAAGTTCGAGCGGAATCGATTTTGCCCTGTGCAATATAGGTGCGCCGCAAACCGGTCCGTGCCGATTCCAGTTTGGAGTCGTGCATCAATACACGTTCAAACCCTTGCTGTGCAGAATCATAATCTCTTGCGGTCAAAGCTGCCTCAGCATCCCGAAGGATTGTTAGAACCTCAAAGACATCTGTGGAGTCCGTTTGGACTTCCCTGATGTCCGTTGCTGAAAGGGTTCCCGCCAATGCCGGGCTCGCGACGACGAGGCAAATCACAGGCGCTATTATGCGAAGCATCACGACAGTCCCGCCATTATGCGAATACCCGCCGGCAGCATGAGCATGACCATGATTGTCGGAAATATAAATAAGATGAGCGGCACTGTCAGCTTGGCTGATAATGCGGCGGCTTTTTCTTCGGCTTTCATCATGCGCTTATGCCGCATATCATCAGAAAACGTACGGAGCGCTTGCCCGACCGACGACCCCATTTCCTCGGCTTGCTTCAACATGACGGCCAGCGCTTTGGCTTCATCCAAATTAATGCGGTCAGCGAAATTCAGCATGGCTTCATTTCGTTCACGCCCCGCACGAAGTTCGAGATTCATGATGTCCAAATTCTGCTTAAGTGCCGGGTAGCGCCCGCCCAATTCATGTCCGACACGTACTAAGGCCGCATCCATTGCCAGACCCGCTTCGACACAGGCTGTCATTAAATCCATCATGTCGGGAAAGCCCTTGCGGCATTGATCCGTGCGTTTTCCGGCCTTGAACCGCAAAAATTGTTCAGGTCCCAATAAGCCCAACCCAACGAGAACAAGGCATATTATAACAGCAGGCATCGTGCCGAGTTTTGCTGCGATCATTCCCCAAAGCGCAAAACAGATTGCGACGGGACCGAATAAAAATATGACGCGGGCGGCCAAAAAACTTTTCACGGTGCCGCGATCAAAATAACCGGCCTGCGCTAAAATGAATCTTAACCGCGTGATTTCTTTGGCGTCAGGTAAGGTGAGGTGCGACCCCAACTGGGACAAGAGGTTCCGCTTGGCCCGCGCCTTCGCGCCAATCCCAATGTCAGAATCTTCACCCAATTGCGCTCCTCCGGCCAAGCGCCGTTCCACGCGTTTGCTTTCAATCACCGCGCCGCGAATAGCGATGAAACACAGGACAAGCGATATGCCCAAAAAGGACATCGCGATCAGAATTGTGAGTGCGTTATGAAAGCTCATATTTTGAAATTGATCATTTTGCGCATGACAAGATTGCCAATGACCATCCAAACAACAACGCCCCAAAGCGTATATGTAACGAGCGGATTGCCTTCCACTTCTCCATAAAACTCAGGGCTCATTTTATTAATGGCTATGAAAAGAAGAATAGGCGCAGCATTTAAGATGAGGGCACTCATCCGGCCCTCTGCGGAGGCGGCCTTAATTTTTAGACGCATCCTTTGGCGGTCACGAATAGTTTTGGCGTTTGAGCGCAGCAGCTCTGCCAAATTACCGCCCGTACGTTCCTGCAACCGGATCATGGCGGAAAACAGTTCGAAATCTTCATGCCCAACGCGGTCAGACATTTTTTGAATGGCTGCTGACGTCGTGGACCCGAAACTGACTTCATCCGAAGCTATCCCGAATTCACTACCTATGGGATCCGGCATCTCTCTTGCCACCAAGGCCATAGCAACGGGAACGGGATGTCCTGCGGCGAGGGACCGAATGATAACATCCAAAGCGTCTGGTAATTGCGCTACTGCCTTTTTTTGTCGACGTTTAACTAAAAATGAAACGACCAATGTGGGCAGTATGGCCCCTATCGTAAATCCAATTGCGCCCCAAACAGGAGTCCCTTGAATCAAAAATGCTGTGATACCGAATGAGGCCGCCATGCCCAAGCTGGCATAATAAAATCCATAAGGGCCGAGAGGTAGACCTGACTGCAAGACAAGTTGTGAGACGCGTATGTTCAAACCTGCAATATGCCCGTCAGATGTCATTGAACGTGCACGGCGAAGCCTTCCCAGCGCCTGACCTTCACTGTCAGATTTCGCCACACGTCTTAGTCTATCATTAGCAAGCCGGACACGTTTCGAGGCTTGCTTACTGAGCCCGATTATAGATTGCAGGAAGAATACTGCCGATGCAAAAATCAATGCATAGAGTATGAGTGTTTGGCCCTGAGACATTATCCGACACGTTCTTTTAATGACAGGTCTGACAATCTTCCGGGCTGTAATACCTTTGGTTCGAACAAGCCGTCCGGTAAAGGAATGCCGAGCGTAATAATGTCTTCCAGACATTTTGGACGAATACCTGTTGCACGAAATTCACCGATGACTTCGTGATTGGGGCCTGTTCCGGTTCGCGTATAATTGAAAATTTCCTGCATCTGTATGACGGCACCTTCCATACCCGTCACTTCCGCTATGGATGTAATTTTTCTTTGACCATCAGACAGACGCGTGGCCTGCACAATAATTCCAACGGCAGACGCAATCTGTCCGGCAACGGCCTCGGGTGTGATTTTCATATCGCCCATAGCCACCATTTGCTCCAAACGAGTCAGCGCATCGCGGGGCGTGTTGGCGTGAAGTGTCGCCATGGACCCTTCATGGCCCGTATTCATGGCCTGCAGCATGTCAAAGGCTTCCTCTCCGCGAACCTCGCCGAGAATGACTCTGTCGGGCCGCATACGCAGAGCGTTTTTTACCAGCCCGCGCTGTTTGATTTCGCCGCGCCCTTCAATATTTGGCGGCCGCGTTTCCATCCGCGCGACATGTGGTTGCTGAAGTTGAAGTTCCGCGGCATCTTCAATGGTAATCAATCTTTCTTTTTCGGAAATGGATTGGGAGAGAGCGTTGAGAAGTGTGGTTTTTCCTGATCCTGTTCCGCCTGAAATCAATATTGTCACTTTGGCTTTACAGGCCGCCCATAGGAATTGCGCTACAATATCCGGGATGGCGTTATATTCGATGAGCTTGTCCAAAGTGAGCGGACTTTTCGAAAATTTCCGAATAGAAACCAGCGGTCCGTCTACGGCAATGGGTGCGATTGCAACATTAACCCGGCTGCCGTCTAGCAGACGGCAATCGCAAAGCGGTTGGCTCTCATCTACGCGTCTGCCAACTTGGCTGACAATTCGGTTGATGATGCGCATTAAATGCGGTTCATTGGCGAAGCGAATGGCGGAGAGTTCCAACTCGCCGCGGCGTTCAACAAAAACCCGTTCATGCGTATTAATGAGAATATCAGAAACAGTTTCATCTTGAAGTAAAACCTCCAAAGGTCCTAAGCCAACCATTTCATCATAAACACCGTCACCGAGTCTTCGCAGGTCTGCGGCGTTCATTTTCAGCTTATCTTCTCGCGCCATTTCAGTGACGATGGTATGCACTTTTTCACGAAGTTCATCGCTTTCCAAACCATCTAGCTGGGCCAGATCAATTTCATCAATCAGGCGCGTATGAAGTTTTATTTTCGTTTCGAGCCAGACGTTCCCGGTTTCCATGATTGGCGCGGTTTGTGTCTCCGCGATATCAACCAATTTTTGCGGAAGCGCGGGCGAGGGCGGCTTTGAATGTGTTGTGTCTTGGGCAACAGCAAGACTCGGCATGATTGAGCCATGCTGAATATCTTCGGTAAAAGCTTGCGAAAATCGTCCCATCCAAACATTCTAGATCGAAAAATTTAGGTCGACGTTAGGGCATAGGGTAAAGAGTTGGTAAATTACGAAAGATGTTAATCAGGCGGCCAATGCCAAAGGATTGATTTGTTCCTGTCTTAACAGCTGGGCCAATTTACGAACGTCTTTCACATAGCGAGCCTCAGGTCGGATAGCGCCGGCAGGTTCACCGCAATTTAAAGCTTCCCGCGTCGTGTCGGGATCAAGGCATAGCGTTGACAGGACAGACTGTCCTAGCGCCGTTTCCGCATCATTTAATCGCAGTGTATTTTTAAAAGATCTGCGTTCAAATTTGTTCAAAATGACATGTGCGTTTATAGATCCATTGGATGTCATTTTAATATTGGCCAAACGTTCTCGTGCTGCATGTAATGACGGTATTGTCAGCTCGCATGTCAGTCCAAGAACATCGACAGCCCGCATGACGGACATGGTCCACGGCTGCATGTAACGCGGTAGATCGATTATAACGACATCGAATAATTCGGCAGCAGCGTCCAACATAGCCATGACAGTTTTCGGATTAACGCGTGCATTTGCGCCGATGGAATTCGGTGTCGCTAAAAGCGCGACGCCTGATTCATGGGTAGACACAAGGGCCTGCGTAAACGCCGTATCGATTTGCTCCGGAGACCCGCTTAAGTCTTCTAACGTTAGGCTCGGAAGCAGGTCCAAATGATGGGCACAGGCTCCGGATTCAAAATCCAAATCGATGAGACATACTTTGGGATCTGCAGGATGCGATCTGGATGCGCTTCCAGACGAGATTGAGACGGCAAACTCATGGGCTAACTGCGTCGCCAATGACGTCGTTCCGACACCCCCTGTGGCTCCGACCAAGGCAAAGACGCGTGGGGCATCTCCGCTGGCCGGAGCAAGAAGGGAAGGCGTATCCTCAGTTTCAAATTTGTCTTGTTCGGTTTCAAACTCCGGTATGGAGAGCCCGTCTTCTTCGATGGCGAAACCCGATATTTCATCGGTTTCAATATCGGTCTCAGCATCCTGTATCAAAGCATATCCCGATTTTGACTCAATGCGATTATCACCGCGTCGACGACCCCATCTGCTACGTTTACCCATTCCTCAAATCCTCTCCCATTAAGGTGGCCTCAACCGGGGGAAGGTGGATAACGCCTTTCAGCCCCACCAAATCAAGAAAAACAAAATTCAACGGCACGTCTCTAAGTGTGACGCTGACGAGCGGCGCGGCGTCGGCCTGAAATCCCGCTCTGCCGAGACCCGAACTGATATAGGCGACATCCACATGTGCGCTTTCCGTATCCTTGAACACGTCGCACATTCCGCGTCGTGGGCGTGATGTCGCGCCGCAGGTTCCGTCCTCATCCGGCCCAAAGACAATCCGGCGCATAGCGGCGGTATCATAGCTTCCCTGTGTGCATCTTCGCGTGTCATCGCTGCAGTGGATCTCGTAATCCGGAAAGGCGTCACCTTGCGAGGTTGTGTTGGACAATCCTGTCATTGTCGAGACTGACCGTGCAACGGGATCCGAAGTCGCTGCAATTCTGGCACCTGTCCGTGCCGCCTGTTGCGCGCCGTTATACTGATAAAATGCGTATCCAGCTTCAATTGTGCCGCCAGTTAAAATGACGAGCATGAGAATCATAAGAGAAGTTTCGACGCTCACAGCGCCCTCTTTTCGGCATTGGTATTTTCTTAAAAGCTGTCTCATCGGGCACTCACGAGACGCTCTTCGTGGTCCGTTCGGATTATAAGCTCCCCGCCTGAGGCCATTTTGACAAATCCAAAACCTTGATAGGAATGGCTGGAAGAAAATTCTACGACCTGGACAACCGCGCCGTTGCGATATTGACCGGTGTTAGGAACGACACGGATCTTTAGGGAGATGTCAGTGTCTGACCACCCTTTCACGCGCGGCGTGCCGGACCCGTCAGGACGACCGGAGATCGCGACATTCTTAGCTTGCGTTTTCAGCAAAGCGGGCGATTGGGCTCGCGCCAAATAACTGGCACCCGCCGACAGGCCTTGCTCCATCTTATGAGTCTGCAACAACATCATCGACAGGTCGATAATGCCGTATCCCATCAGCGCTAGCAATGGAAATAGGATGGCTCCCTCAACGGCAACGGCCCCATCTGTTTTTTTCAGATATGCACACCGAAGAAACATTATCGGCGCACCGCGACTAGGTCATTGGCTTCGCTATCTTGGCCCTTGACGATGGGACCGACGATTTCGCCATATAAGACGTTTTGTTGCCCATCACCCATTGGTTCTGTCAGGAAAACTTTGACAAAAGTTTCAACAGGTAAGGGGTCCTTCTGATTGAACATGCCATTGGGTGAATTTGCCTCTATTTCTGCGCAATTCAGAACGGCAGCTGTGATGATACGACGGTCTTCAACAGTCGTTGAAGGTCCGGATGTATGGCATTGGGGCAAGCCTTCCTCAGCCGTGAGGGCCAAATTTCCATAGGTTTCAGATCCCGGCACGTGGTCATTATCAATTTCCCAACGATACAATGCATATCGAGAAGGTGGTTCTGATGGAGAGAATTTCCCATCATATCCACGTCGATAGACGACTCCTTCAATCGTTATGCGCGTTAGGCCGGGATGGTTGACGGCCATATAAAGTGAGAAGTCCCAATTTCCGTCTCCGATACGGCTTGCTTCGCAATTATTATTGTCCAAACAAACATCTCTCGGTAGACCTAAGGCGAGTGAGGAAGGCGCTTCAGTACAGCTTTTATTTGCTTTCTTTGGAGCCCAGCCTTTTAAGACATTGTGTGCAGGAGCATAGCGAGGGTCATTTTTCATATTTTTAAATGACCCTGCATAAATATCAAAACGCGTGTTCACGCCATGCTGCATGGAAGCGATATTCCCCGTACGCAAAACAACGCCTTTTGATTGCGATAAACATGCATCAGATATATCAATCGCGATCGCGTCAGCCAGTTTTGATGCACCTGAATTACCGCCATAGGGATCTAACCATCCAAAGCTACCGCTTCCGTATGGGTCACTAACATTATTGGGCGTTTTGAATTTTATTTGTTTGCGCCGGAATTCTTTCGTTTCCATGGCTTTATAAATTGACGTCGTCTCACCCTCTAACGGATTGCAGATAAAGACCGGCGCACCGCCGCAAATCACTTGATCCATTCCGGCTACAGCCTTCGCGCTCAATGTGGTGTCAGTAAGCTTTTTCATGAAAGCCGCCGGAAAAATTGTCGAAACTTGCCGGGGCTTTATCGAGACTTCGACATAGCGCGCTTGGCTGGCTGAATTCGTTCGGTTGGCTTCCGGGATATCTTCATAATCCTTGGTCGGAATTTTATCAAAATAGGTAATCGTGTCGATTTCAATATTTTTGGTACCCTGCGCGAATTTCTGATCATGTGACAACAGATTTAAGATAGCTCCTGAAGCACGAGAGATGGAGTCACTTCGTTGATCTAATTCAGCGGCCCCGGCGCGCGACAGGGAATCCGCTGCGGCTTGAAGCTCCGCATCCACATTGTAAATTCTGGCTGCGTCTACGGATAAGGTCGCGCCTGCCAATACAACTGGCGTTGAAAGCGCGGCCCAAATTGCCACTGAACCGGAAATGCCGCGCCCTGAGTTAGACAGATATGTCGCTAATAGCGTTTTGAATGATAATGTTTGCGCTTGGGGGAGGGGCATTTATCTATCCTTCTGTTTTGGGGTTGCAAGGGGCACGAAATTTTATTCGGTTGTGCCAACGGGTACTGGCTCTTTTACGTCTCCGCTTTCATATGCATCTCTGGCGGCTTTCTGGCGGGCCTGGTTGGGCGGAATGAACGTATTGGCTTTGTCTTCTGCCGTTGGCGCTATGCGCTGAGCCGCTATATTTTTCGCGACTGCGTCGCCAAAATGCGCGGACTGAGACTCAAGTGCCGGTTGTGCCGACGCACAACCGGTTAGAACAAGGCTGAGAAAAATGAGATTGAGTTTATTCCATCGCATGACCGAATCCTCCTTCAATTTTGCCGTTAAAAAACGCGTCAAAGTCTGATGGTATTGATGCCGTATCCAATGGAGAGCCGAGCTGGCTGCGATCGGAAACAGGACGCGCCAGATGCGGGGTAACAATAATGACGAGCTCCGTCTCTGAGCTTTGATAACGTGTTGAGGAAAACAAAGATCCGATAATAGGCAGCTTACCCAGCCAAGGCACATTTTCGCGCGTATTCGCGCTTTCATTTTGAAGCAATCCCGCAATCGCAAAACTTTGCGCATTTCTCAATTCAACCGTCGTATTTGCCCGGCGTACCCGCAATCCCGGAACGCGAACGCCACCGATTTCCACTGTGTTTTGAACATCCAGTTGCGAGACCTCAGGTGCGACTTTCAAATTAATAACGCCGTCATCCAAAACGGTTGGTGTGAAGGCTAAGCCGACACCAAATTTCCGATATTCGATTGTGACTTCGCCAAGGCCGCTCGATACCGGAATGGGGAATTCGCCGCCTGCCAGAAAGCTGGCTGTTTCACCGGACATAGACACAAGATTTGGCTCAGCCAGCGTTCGGATAATACCCTGTTCCTCAAGCGCATCAATCCGAACATCTAATGAAGCGCCGCCAATGCCGCCGCCCAAAATTGCGCTGGCAGTCGAATTTACAAACCCTGTCGTCCCGCCAATGGCAAAGTCACCCGGACTCAAGGCGGGAATATTGCCGGTAGCGGTTAGGACGCCACCGCGTTGTGAAAGAAGATTGATGCCGAGCTGTTTTATGGAATCGCGGCTTGCCTCGACAAAACGTACTTCGAGCATAACCTGATGACTATCACGAACGGCAAGACCTGAAGTGACGCGGGCCGGTGCATAGGCTTCCGCAATGGATACGGCGCGTTCTGCAATAGAAACGCTGGAAACTTCGCCGGATAAATATATGCCTCCTGCAAGCGGCCGAACTTCAACCGCTTCTTTAGGAAAGGTTTCGAACAGTGTTTTCTTCAGGCTGGCAACATCAAACCCAACTGTAACATCAACGATGTCGACAAGTTGATTGTCCTTGTCATATAACATGACATTCGTTTTGCCGCCGGATTTACCTAGAACTTGGAATGAGCGATCTGAGAGGACAACGACATCTGCAATGTCGGCATTCGCGACTCTCACTTGCGCGAATGATGTGTCGGTTCGCATTACCAACGTATCGTCTTTTGTGACGGAGGTGGCGGAGCGTTCGCTGGTTTGCGTATCGACCCAGGATTTTGATAACGCCGGTGTTGAGACGAGCAAGGCTCCAGCCAACGCCCCAATGATAGGTTTGAATTGACGGTGCATTTTACCCTCCTGCCAGTTTCGTATCGGTTGAAGAGGGAATCGTTTCTTTCCGGACGGACACGGATTGGCTTGTGTCTCCGCGAATGACGGTAATTTGCGCAATCGGCGGCGGAGCTTTCTTAGGCGTCACGCGCACCGGACGACGGGGTTTTTTGGCCGAGCTGTCTGAATTTGCGCGCATATCAAGTTGACGTGAATCCAAGGATTTTGTGGTAGAAGGCAGCGCTTCACCCACAGCGCGCAATACCAATGTCAATGTACCGGCCTCTTGAGCAATTGCCAGCGCCTGTGCGTCCATGTGGCTGACTTCGAGAGTTACTGTGCGGGCAACCTCAGGCGCATCGTTGTTGCGATTGTGAGATTGATCGATTCCAAGAACCCGAACCGATTGGAGGATAATGTCAGATCGATAAAGAGGCTTTCCCAAGCCCGGATTTGGTTCAGATACATATTGAATATCGACCAAATCACCCGGCACAACAAATCCTGAGACGCCGGTGACATCGTTGACCCTTATTGATACCGCCCGGTAGCCGGGCCGAATCCTGGCCGATAAAGATCCGCGGCCGCCCAATCCCGAGACGCGGTGTGGCAGAATAATTTCGTTCATGCGAATATCGTCAAGCATGATGAGGGCACCAGATTCCAATGGGTTGTAATCTGCCGGAAACACGTCTGCCATATCCCGCATCGCGTCTAATGGCACAGCGTCTTCAGGCATCTCAACTAAGCGTAAAGCGTCCGGCGTTAGCTCATCTCCAAACAATAAATCGGTATTGGCGACGAGAACTGGAACGGTTTGGATATCGAGGGCATTTGGGAATGATGTATGCAATGCTGGCTGGCTTGGTAATTGCCTAAATTCGTTTTCAACCGCGCCGCGAATCCATCCGCGGGCAAGAACGATTGCCATAATGCCGAACACGGCGCTGGCCCCAAGGGTAACAAGTGTATTTGTACGCATATCCCGGTATGTGCTCCAACCCAATTCCCAATTCAGACACACTAGCGGACCCGCATCCATTGCCTGGTGACTGAAAATAAAGGATGTGTTGCAAAGGTTTCGTTCAGAATCTCGGTGAACGGATTAACAAATTACTTCGTAAAGAATGTATGAATGAACACCGTCTGAACAACTGAGCGGTCCAAGGTAAATTTAAGCCTTGGTTAAGTCTATCAATCTAGTTTCATGAGGCATATTAATTCACCACGAAGGAGTGACCCATGTTCATTCGCCGTTTTTCAATTCTGGCTTTGTCGGCTGCCGTTCTGGCGTCCGGTATATCCGCCAGCGCATTGACCGCGACGCAGAAAGTCGAAAAAGAGATCACAATTCAACAAGCGGACGGCACAATGGCAACGCAACTTGTCAGCGCCGCCGAAGTCACGCCGGGCGAGAAAATCGTTTATACAGTTGCTTACACAAATGATTCAGCTGAACCCGCAACAGATATCGTATTGGCTATGCCTGTACCTGCAGATGTCCGTTACTTGGAAGGGTCGGCCGATCGAGCCGGTGCAGTTGTCTTGTATTCCGTGGACGGAGGCGCATCCTTTGTTGAACGCGACGCTTTGGCTCTGCCGGCTGTGGGCGGCGGCACTCGGGCTGCAAACTCAGATGACATTACGCATATCCAATGGCGCATTGCCGGCCCTGTTCCTGTGGGAACAAGCGATGAGATTACATTTAAGGCGCGACTGAAATAAAGCAATTTAAGCTGTTAATGATTAGGCCGCGGCGGAGACGTCGCGGTTTTTTTGTTGGAGATTTCAAAAAAAATAAAAAATTCATTTACCTAATGAAAGATGAATTTTCAATCAGTTACATCGACATAAAGTGTTGTTTTTAATAGTTAAATGCAATCTGAACCGAAAGTGAACGAGCTGAATTTTAATCAATATTAACCAAGCTAATTGGCAGGGGTTTAACCATCCTCGCGTAAACGTTCTCCCGTCAACTAACCAAATGGGAAACTAAAATGACTAAATGCAAACTTATGAAAGGGCTGATGGGAGCAACAGCTCTTACTGTTCTTTCAACAGGAACCGCTTTTGCGCAGAATAACTTCACAAGTGCTGGCGAGACAGTCTCAAACACATTCACTTTGGATTACGAAGTGAACAATACACCGCAAACGCAAATCGAAAACTCGGGCACACCGACTCAGTTCAACGTTGATCGTTTGGTCAATGTAACTGTGAGTAGCCCCGGCGATACAAATGTCGTTGCGGATCAAAATGATGCGCTTCTACCTTTCGTTGTTGTCAACAATGGTAACGACTCGCACGCATACCTTTTAGGTTTTGAGCAAGCAGGCGGTGATGATTTTAACACTGAAACGCCTTCAACGACCCCGGATATCATCTTCTACTCCGAAGCAGACGATTTGGATGGTGATGGTGCTTTGAGTGAGACAGAGCGTGCCGCAGGTACAGCGCAGAATTATAACACAACACCAGGTTCCGTAAATATTCCGGTACTCGCTGCCGATGAGCGCGTATTCGTATATGTACGCCAAAATATCCCGGCCGCTCAAGCTGATGCTGATCAGTCCGGTATTTTACTCTATGCCAACACGCAAACCGTAACTGGCGGTTCAGGGACAACACTGACTTATACAGAGACGTTGGGTGATACTGACGGAAATGACGCAAATGCATTGACAGTTGAGAACGTACTTGCTGACGAAGACGGTCCTGCCATCACAAATGATACAGGCCCTGCATCTGATGGTGCCCATTCCGCGCGCGGTAACTACATTGTCGAAAGCCCGAATGTAACGGCCTCAAAAGAAGTCTACGGACTTACTGCCGCTACAGTCGGCACATGCGATGCCATTCCTGCACTCGGAAGCTATACAAAGCCGACTTCAAGTACAGAATATTACACGCCAAATAGCTGCGTAGAATATATCATTGAAGTGAGTAACGCCGGGGCGCAAGAAGCGACAAATATCGACTTAACCGATATTCTGCCTGAAAATCTGACATTCCGCCAAGCGGCTGTTCGTGGTGATCTCATCCTCTCACCGACAGCACCTGTTGGTAATCTGTCCACCCCATCAGGAGGTCAAGATTGTGACGGCACAGTCACCAGCGCGTGTACTGTCGCTTTGACAAACGCCACATTGGCAGCGGGCACGCCCGGCACGCCAACGGTTGGTTATCTCGTCATCCGGGCGACTATCGACTAGATCACGGGTCGGTTTTTTGACACTGACCGCCACTCCGGATTGGAGTGGCGGTCAAGTCAAAACAATGTGGGTTAGATTCTGTCGCGAAGGCGATGGGTTCTGCAGTCCTGCGTTGAAATAACCCTCCGGGTCTATCTGATTGCCCCCGCGATCTGTGACACGCTCTACCAAACATATCCCCGGACTTATTGTCCTTGCCACCACGGCCTGGGTTGGAACGGCTCCTCTTGCACATGCGCAAGACGATCTGACCGTTCGAAACTTTGGGACGGAAGTTGTGAACGTCGCGACCATGACATATACAGTCGGGTCTGAAAGACGTACTATTGGCACAGGTGCAGCTGTCTTCGTCATCCGCCCTGCGGATACGCCCGCTGTGATTGAATTTTTCCGCCATGCCCCAACGGCGAATGACCCGATTTTCCGAAATATTAATGGATCTGATTATGCACCGTCGGGTGAGTTGAACGGGCCGTTCAGTTCTATCGGCGCACCGGTTACAACCGGCGGGAATCGGATTGATTTATCTGATGCTATTCCTCTTATTCCTGCGGCGACTTATCTTGCCGGAGAACTGATGTTTGTCCGCGTGACGGATGCTGGACAAAATTTGAATAGCAATGAAATTGAGACAGTTGTCATCACAATCGAAGCCAGTAATGGCGATGTGATCACGCTTCGCCTCTATGAAACGGGTCCGGATACGGGTGAGTTTTTTGCTTATCTTCCATCCACTTCCGGGGCAGGCGATAAGAATGATAATATGATTAGTGCAGGTGGCAACACTCAGCTGACCGCAACTTATATTGACACATTTGACAGCACGGATGTGACCGTCGACACGGCGGTTCTGAACCCCTTAAACAGTGTTTTCTCATCTGCCGACGGGTCGCGAATCGATGATGCGATTATTACGCTTATTAATGTCGAAACCGGGACGCGCGCTTCAGTTTTTGGCGTTGATGGATTCTCCACATTTCCGGCAAATGTGACATCAGGTGAAAACGCGGTTGATAGTGCGGGCTTGGTTTATGAAAATGAATTGGGAGAGTTTAATTTTCCTGTTGTCGAGCCAGGCTCCTACCGGATTGAAGTTGAGCCTCCCGAAGGTTTCACATTTGCCTCCCTCGTGCCGCAAAATGACCTCTATGAAATAGGTGCACAAGAAGGCTTTGTTATCACGCCAGCCTCTATGGGTGATGTCTTTACGGTCACAGAAGAAGGCCCATTGCGTTTTGATATACCTTTGGATCCTGACAGTAATTTTGTCCTGACAAAAACAGCTGATCGTGAAACGGCTGATGTCGGTGATTATATTAATTACACCGTTACAATTCAAAATACGGGCGATACAGCAGCCAGCGTCGATTTGTTCGATACGCTTCCCATCGGGTTTCGCTATGTGCCCGGAACAACGCGCATCGCGGCCATTCCGTCTGAGGATCCAAAT
The DNA here is from genome assembly GCA_020628495.1 of Hellea sp. Taxonomy (GTDB): domain Bacteria; phylum Pseudomonadota; class Alphaproteobacteria; order Caulobacterales; family Maricaulaceae; genus Litorimonas. The sequence goes on along the minus strand of JAHDFA010000003.1, from coordinate 29,653 downwards.
GTATCAGAGGACGCGACACTTCTGACATTTGACGTGGACGCACTTGGTGCGGGCGAAACGCTGTCGCTTAATTATGCTTTACTTGTGGGTCCAGGCGCGCATTTCGGCGATGCCGTGAATGAAGCGGTCGTTCGCGACCCTCTAATGCAACCTGTCTCAAATGTGGCGCGTGCCGGTGTTCGCCTTCGTGAAGATTTGCTGCGCTCAACCAGTACGATTATTGGTCGTGTTACAGAGCAGAGCTGTGACGGCGATGCCGATTGGGCCCGCCCAATTGATCGCGGTATTGGTGTTGATGGCGTCCGGCTTTATATGGAAACTGGCGCCTATGTGGTATCAGATGCGGACGGCTTGTTCCATTTTGAAGGCGTGAGTGAAGGCACTCATGTCGTTCAAGTTGACGAAGAAACACTGCCACAGGGTTTTGAACTCATGACGTGTGAAGAAAATACACGTTATGCCGGCGCAAATAACTCCAAATTTATTGATGTTCAGGGCGGCGGAATTTGGCGTGCAAATTTTTATCTGAAGCAAACCGGTGAAACGGAAAAGCTTGTTGAAGAAAAAGCCTTTAAGGACACAACTGAACACCTCGACTTTGACAGTGTTTGGCTGAATCAACAGGATTCAACAGCGGAATGGGCTTACCCGTCGCCAGAGCGCACGCCTTCTATTCCCTCGACACATGTGGGCATCAAACACGCTTATGGACAGAGCGTTTCCATACGGCTGAATGATCGTGACATCGAGGGATATTACTTCCAAGGCGCGGATACGAGTGCCAATAGACAGGTCAAAATCTCGCGATGGCGCGGGCTGCCCTTGCAAGACGGTCGGAACGTGTTCCTAGCTGAAATTAAGAATGCAGACGGAACAATTGCAGAAACAATCCGCCAAGAAGTTTGGTATGTAAAAGATATTGCCCGCGCAATCGCTATGCCGGATCAGTCCATTCTCGTCGCGGATGGCCGTACATCACCGGAAATTGCCATTCGTTTGGAGGATCAATCCGGGCGTCCCGTTCATGCCGGACGTATTGCGCGTGTGAATTTGGAAGAGCCATATCGCCTTTTGGACGCTGCGGGCGACAACCGTTTGCGCGAACAGACAGAAACATTGATCTCGCCTCTTTCGAACCGCCGCGAATTTACGGTTGGTCAAGATGGCATCATGCGGGTGCCGCTCGAGCCGACTCTGAAAACCGGAAAAGTGACGGTTAAAGTAACATTGGATACGGGCCGCGAAATACCAATCTATATGTATCTTGAACCGGAAAAGCGGGACTGGATCCTTGTTGGTCTCGCTGAAGGCACGGCGGCACTTCAAGACGTCAAAGGCAATATGAGCTCATTTGCAGGTGATGCGGATGATATTGTTACGGACGGACGAGTGGCATTTTTTGCGAAAGGCATGGTCAAAGGTAATTGGCTAATGACTTTGGCCGTTGATACGGAAAAGCGCCGCGGCAACCGCGATAAAGGGTTTGAAGGCGAAATCGACCCTAACGCTTATTATACGCTCTATGGCGACCGGACATATCAGGAATTTGAAGGTGTATCCCGCTACCCACTTTTTATCAAATTGGAAAAGCGCCAAGCTTATGCCATGTTTGGTGATTTCGATACAAATGTGACCGAAGGTCGCCTCACCAGCTATAATCGTCGTTTGACCGGTTTGAAGGGTGAATATATTGGCGATAAAATTCAGGTTTTGGGCTTTGCTGCCGAGACCAATCAGGGGTTCGTAAAGGATGAAATTGCGGCTGAAGGCCTCTCTGGACCATACCGCCTGTCAAATGACCGCGTCTTGCCGCAATCCGAAGAAATTACGGTAGAAACACGAGATCGCGTCCGGCCGGATATCATTCTAGAAACGAAAACACTTGTGCGCTATCTGGACTATACACTCGATTATTTTACAGGCGAAATCATCTTTCGTTTGCCCGTTGATGCAACGGACGCCAATTTTAATCCCAACGTTATTGTTGTGGATTATGAAACGTCGGAAGATGCGGAACGTAACATTACCGCGGGTGGCCGGGTACAAGCGCAAATTCTGGATAATAAGGTTCAAGTGGGATCAACCTTTACCCATGAAAATGGTAGTGCACTTGCAGCCGGTGTGAAGTCCAATCAGGTCGGTGTCGATGTGATTGCACAAATTACCGACTCAACAGAGCTTCGCGCCGAATATGCTGTGACAGATCAGTCCGGTGATGGCGAAGGTGTGGCAGACGCAAAATTATTGGAGATCGTTCACACGTCTGAATCCGTATTGGCTGAAGCCTATTTCCGGGAGGAAGATGGAGGTTTTGGGTTGGGGCAAAGAGCGTCCAACACAAATGGTGTCCGCCGCTTTGGTGCGCGCGGCACTGTCAAACTCCAAGAAAAAAATGACACTGAAACAGGACGCCGCTCGACCCGCCAATTGGAGGCCGAGGCTTATCGTGAAGAAAACCTCGAAACCGGGGATGCGCGGACAAGCGGTGAAATCCTGGCGACCCAAGACGGTACGAAGTTGGATGTATCGACAGGCCTGCGGATAACCGAAGACGATCTTGTTAATGGAGATGACCGGACATCACTTCTGGCTGTTGCACGGGCGTCCTATGATATCAGTAAACATGGCGTGACGGTTCAAGCCTCTGCAGAAACACCTATTAGCGGTCAGGATGAAGTCTCGGCTCAACCGCAGCGCTTGATGGTCGGTGTTGATAAACGCGTCGGGAATTTCGCAACTATCAATATGCGACATGAAATTATCAATGGCGGTGGTCAGCAGTCTAAGAATACGACCTTGGGGCTCTCGGCGACGCCGTGGTCCGGCAGTTCTGCAACTGTCGCAGCTGATAATTTATCAAATGAGAGCGGCCGGCGTTTGGGTGCGACCGTTGGTTTGGATCAATCCGTTCGCTTGACAGATAAACTCTCGGGTCAAGTCGGCGTAAGAGCTCGTAGAATGCTGCGTCAAGAAGCTGACTTTATCGAAGTCGCACCAGATGCTGTCATCTCTCCGGTTGAATTAAATGAAGACTTCCAGTCTATTTATGTCGGGACAGCATATAGAAATGAAAAAATGAGCGCGTCGGCCCGTATCGAATTGCGTGACAATGATGATGACCAGACTTGGGTCTTATCCAGTTCTGTTGCCCGCGATTTGTCGGACACCTTGTCCCTAGCTGCGACGGCGCGAGGCCGCATAGCAGGCGCGGCGGGACCATTGGGAACAGATAAGCATTATGAAGCGCGTATTGGTGCTTCTTGGCGTCCGCGGAACGAGGACACGGTGTTGTTCAACCGTTTCGATATCGTCAATTCGCAGCCGCTGAATGATATAAATACAACCAAGCTCGTCAATAATGCGGCGATGAATACAATGGTAACGGATCGCTGGCAGCTTTCGACAAATGTTGGAACGAAATATGTGAAAACACAATTAAGCGACAAGACGCATTCCAACTGGACACATCTGGTCGGGGCTGAAACACGGTTTGATGTCACAGAGAAAATTGATCTGGGGCTGCGCGGTTCAATTCTGACCAGCAAAGACGCCGGGACTGCCTATTCCTGGGGGCCGAGTGTCGGCGTGTCGCCTGTGGACAATGTGTGGCTGAGCGCCGGCTATAATGTTTCCGGTTTTAAGGATAAAGACTTCGAAGCGGCAGAGTATACGCGCAAAGGTGCATATCTTCAGCTTCGTGTAAAATTTGATCAGAATACGGCCAGCGGTTTGCTGCGCAGAATCAGCCCGTCTGCCGACGTCATCGGACCGGTTGAAGATCGCCAAATTTTAAGCGCACCAAACGTCGTCGAAGCACCAAATGTTACAGCGATAGCACCGGTTAGACCTGTCCAAACTGAAGCACCTGCCCCGAAGCCTGTTATTCTTAAAACGGCTAAAATAATTGAGCCTGAAGTTATTTCGATTGTCGCAACCAATGACCCTGTGACTGCGCCGATTGCTCAGCCGAGAAATTTGAATCAGTGCGGCACGTCTCCCATCGCCATCTTTAATGTGCCTGTGGACGCGGAGCCTAAGCAGCTTTCCCGTCTCGGAACATTACCGCAATTCGGCAATAGCCAAGGCCTGACACCGACAGAGTTTTTCGAGAAACTGGATGCGCGTTACACTGATAATGCAACGGATAAAGCCTATCTGAACCACCTGTTTGTATCTATGGGATATGCCAATGGATGGGCAGATGCGCGGCCAGATATGTTCACCGAGGAAACCTTAGCTGTCGGCACTCGCGGTCTGATGGGCTTTGGGCAGCCGCATCATTACAGCTATTCAATTTTGCCTGTCGCAGAGCAGGATAGAGAAGCCTTCCGTATTAAAAGTGCAAATGGTGTTGTCGTTCATTTCATGAAAACATGCGGCAATTATATGTATGCGTGTGAATAACGCTCTCACTTAATCATCCAATGCGCGGCCAAGATAGGTGTAGAGTTCGGGCAGGAGTCCGGCATCACCTACAGCCACGACGCGTCCGCCATTGGCCGCGCTTTCGCCTTCCCAATTCGTCAACCGCCCGCCTGCGCCTTCCACAATCGGAATGAGGGCGCGGACATCGCAAGGTTTCATCCCCGCCTCGATGATAATGTCCATTCGGCCCTCTGCCAATAATCCATAGCCCAGCGCGTCCAGTCCCAGACGCATGAATTTTGTGCCGGCTCCGATAATTTTAAATGCGGCCAACTCACCGGGCCGGAACATGCCGAAGGGCGCGGTGCAACCTAAAATGCCGTCTCGGATTTCGGCGCAGGCCCGTGTTGTCAGCCTGTCAGTGGTGTGTTCCGGTCTTTCGACCCAAGCGCGGCAGTCTCCAGTATCAATGCGGCCAAAATATCGCCTGTTCAAGGCCGGTAAATCAATCATACCTAATACGGCTTTTTTCTCATGAGAGAGTGCAACCAATGTACTCCAGACAGGCACACCCGCCACAAAGCCCCGTGTTCCATCAATAGGGTCAAGTGTCCAAGAAAACGCATTCGTCCCAACGAAATCCGGACGTTCTTCGCCCTCAATGGAATCCTCCGGAAAAGCCCGTCTGATTGAGGCTCTCAGCGCATCTTCCGCGTCAATATCCGCTTTTGTTACCGGGTCATAGGCGCTGCCTTCGGCTTTATTCTCAATGCCTTTTGGATCAGCGAATAGCGGAAGGGTGATGTCGCGCGCGATGCGCGACAGGGAGTAGAAGTGCTCGAGCCGCTTCCCGATCTCAGAAGATAATGTCATGTCAGCGCAGCTATCAGCCTGCGCAAGGTGTGTCTATTGGGCAACGAGGCGCAGTTTAGGCTTATTCGCTTGTTCAAGCGATTTCGCCAAATCCAGCAAATGCTTCCTAGGTGCATCATCCATTGCGTAATAGGCCCGGACCAAGTCCATAGTTTCTTTCCGAGACAGAACATCGGGAGCAATGACGTCAGGGTCTGGTTCACCCGAAAGAGGGTCATGAGACCCAAGGCCTTCATAAAAATACTGAATAGGCACGGACAGAGCTTCTGAAAGCTCAAACAACCGTGCTGCAGATACACGGTTTGCTCCGCATTCATATTTTTGAATTTGCTGGAAACGTATGCCCACTTCTTCTGCGAGTGTCTGCTGGGTTAGCCCCAAAAGACGGCGGCGGCGGCGCAAGCGTTTGCCGACATGTAGGTCAATATCACTGGTCATACGGAAATCCCTGAAAGCTAAAGTCTATTCGCTTATAAGGAGAGCAAGCCGCGTGCCAGATTTTCGCCTAAGGCGAGAAATCGTCTTATTTTGGGATATGTTATTGCGCGGCTATGTCTTGGGGTGTTGCAGCAGCGACAATATCTTGCGTGATCATCCGAAGATCTTCGGTCAGCCTCACATATCCGGACTTCGGCGATAAGGTCACAGGATTCACATATAGGTCCCGATTGACTTCAATTTGAATGGCTTCGACCCCTTGTTCAGGTTGTCCGTAGTGGGATGTGGTATATCCACCTGCATAGGGGTAGTTAATACCGACGCTATAACCGGCCTGCGCGAATAGATTCCTGAACAATGCGAGCGTATCCGCATGACATGATGTACCGAATCTATCGCCCAGTATTATATCCGGGCGTCGGGAGCCCATTGGCGCAAAGCCCGGCATGGAATGACAATCTACAAGCAAGGCGCGGCCAAATCGCTTCAAAGAACATTCAAGCAATCCTTTTAGCGCTGCGTGATAAGGATGGTAAAGACGCATCAATCTCATGCGGACGTCTTCAATATCCGGCAATTGGGTATAGATGGGTAAGGATTCCGATAAAAATGTTGGAATTACGCCTAGTCCGGCGGCAGCTCTTGGCGTGATGGTTTTGTCGCCCGAGATTTCTTGCAGGCTTTCCCACTCGGGCGGAAGTTCATTTGCAGCCCTGTTTACATCAACAATGACTCTGGGGAAAAGAGCCCTAAGAAATGGAGCTCCTGCGGCTACAGCGCTATGAAACAGATGGTCAATATAAATATCTTCGTTACGGCGCAGCTGATGTGGTGAGAGATGTGTGCGATTTAAGAGGTCGGGTGGGTAAACTGACCCTGAATGTGGTGAGGCAAAGACGACCCCAGATCCCCAGAGTGCCGGCTGTTCAATGTGATAGCCGGCACCGTAAGAACTCAAATCCTCAAATTTTGATTTTTTTTTAAACCGCATCTTCATAGCCTATAACGGCAAAAACCGTCACGTCCTTAGACATTTTTAAGTTTGCAGGGTTATGACACTGCATGTTGGCCGATTCATTGCATGGTGAAGTGCCAGTACAAAGATGAAACATGTTCGGGACAAAGCACCATGGCGACAATTTTATATGCCGAAGATGATGACGGAATGCGCCGGTTCTTCGAAAAAGCTTTGGAAAAGGCAGGGCATCACGTTATTGCTTGCGCCGATGGTGAACGTGCCTTGCGCGCTTTGAAATTCGCCGACGGGGCTTTTGACATGTTATTGACGGACATCATGATGCCGGGAATAGACGGAATCGAGCTAGCTAAACATGCTGAAACGCTCTCTCCGGGTATAAAAATCATGTTCATCACTGGATTTGCTGCCGTTGCCATGAGCGACCAAGATGTCAGTAATCAGACAGTTTTATCCAAACCTGTGCACTTACGCCAGTTAGTCGACGAGGTGGACCGGCTGATTGCTGCCTAACCTCAATTTCACTTTATAAAAGAACGCTGTGATTACCTCGGCATTAGGGCTTGCCACTCTGATGGACCTTGCGTATATCGCCGTTTCCCGAACGCGGCCAGCTTTTCGCTACCCGCTTCAACGTTCAGGTCTGGACGGGCGATTAGCTCAGCGGGAGAGCACTACATTGACATTGTAGGGGTCACTGGTTCAATCCCAGTATCGCCCACCAGACCGACGTTTTGTCCCTAAGGACGCTTTCATTTTCATTGCATCTATGTGAGTATTGAAATCCGACTATGCATGTGGGCGCATAACGGTGGCAACAATTAGTTTGTGGCCAAACATCGGATATAGGGATACGATGAACGGACTTTCACGTCAGTATAAACAGTCAATAAAGGCGTTATTATCGCCAGATTCTCTGGATGAAATATTTACGGTAGCAAAAACGACACCAGCGACGCCGGACGGAAATTTGGAGTTTTCTGCTTTTCAAAACCGTGTTTTCGAAGATATTTTCCCCGATTTCACCTATGAGTTTTGTACGACGAGCCAAGTCAAACTTTCTGAAAAAGGCGAGATATTAGATATTGTCACCACCAGCTGGAATTTGCCGGATGAGTGCCTCGTCAGCTATATGGAAAATGCGCATTTGGACACCTTGTCGCCTATGGTTTACGCCAATCCCGGTCGCGCCCTGAATTATACCCATGTCATGCGTGCGGAGCGCATCGAAGAACATCCCTTCTTCGTCAATCACTGTTACAAGTTCGGGATTCATCATGGCATGTCTGTGGGGTTCTTGAACCCAGGTCATGAAAGCACTTTTTTATCCTTCGATTATTTGGGCGATGAGAATAATATTGATTGGGTTCCTTTTGATCATGTTAAAATCGAACTGGCGTCTTTCCCATTTGCATTGGGCTGGCTCTTTCGGTCAGGTGTTTTTGATGAGCTGCGTTTGAAGAAAATGTTTCTTCTCCTGTCAGGGTTGACCGAAAGCCGCCTCCTGAATTTGCGAAAATATATTAATTCACCGCTTCAGAGTTTTGATCAGCAGGCCGCTGATTTGGGTATAACAGCAAGCACCTTAAAAGAGGATTTGGCCTCCATACGGGACAAAACCATTCTGAAACTGGAGCTCAAGACGGATCCATCCCGAAATACGCCGACCCGCCTGCTGGATCAACATTATGGTTTCATAAGTTTGTTAGGTGATCATACAGCTGAACTTGTCGAAGGGTCCTGATTTTCACTGAGTGTTTGGACAATCCATTCCGACACCATTGATTTAGACAGATATTCGGCCTTTATTTCAGGCGGTAAACTCTCGAAATTTGCGACCTTGCCTGTGCATCTTTCACAGGCGCAAAGACAGTTCTCTAAAACCCAATTCGAGTTTTCCGAGCATCTATAATCCCAAGTCAATTCCTCGCCCGCCAACACATCCCGAATTGTGAATATTTCCGTGAGATTGCGGATGCCGCAATTAGGATTGCAGGAATGGCATAATCGGTGCGCCAAGCCCTTATACCCAAACACATATTCTTTTTGACCTATTTGGATTGCATGATCCCGCATGATTTCAGGCAATCCGAGAGCCGTTTCGGATTGGTATTTTTCGCCTGTGAAAATTGCAATACGCGAGTTTCCCGGAATATTACCTGTCGCAAATACACCAAGCCCCATCTGTCCATTCGGCCTTACGCTAACATTTTCATTGTCTGTTGGAAGGGTTTCATAATACTTCGTACGATATTCCCGCGCCTTCTTTATTTGTTGCCGAAGCGCCGAATTCCAATATGATTTCGGTCTTGTGATCAGGAAAAGCGCTTGAGACATTTGGGAGCAAAACACGACAGGATGATCATTTTTCAAGACACCGAAAACAAGTCGATCATTCAACGCTGTGTTCAAAGTATGAGCTGTACCGTGCGGCGGGATTTCGGACAGCAAAGGAAGTGCTGCGTGTTCTGGTCTGACTTCCTCGGCCATAGATCTCATCATCTTGTAGAATATGTCACCGCCTTGAATGTCCGGATGTAAAATTTGCGCAGAAATAGTCATCAATTGATCGTAAGGCTTTAGCCCGAAGTGATAATCGACTTTTTTAAAAAATCGTTCAGGATTGTCTCGCAAAGCTCTATTCTGATATTGGCTAAACAATAAGGGATCTGACCATTCCTCGCTCTGAAATAATCGTTCTAAACTTCCCATTCTGGCATGCAGTAAACCCAGTAATTTATCTGTTTTAACGTCTCTGACTAAAGTGACATAACCCTCATCAGAAATACGATCCCTTATTTGCTTTCGGCAAATTTCTTTATCTGTCCACAGATGAAACCCCTTCGGTAAATTGGTGGAATTTTCTCCGGGAGCAGACTGAGTGCTCATGGCTTTTTGATACCCGATTTCGCGAAGCGTTTCTTGGCAGGTTTTTCTTTTTTCAGAGTCGGAAAGACCGAGACTAACTGTATAGGCTGCATAGTCGAGCGTATGCGGCAAAGATTGTAGGGGGTCGCTTTCATGAAACGCAAAATGGAAGTAGGGAGCGCCGCTAAAACCAAGTCGAAAAAAATCTGCGATTTCGTTTATAACCAGATCAGAAAGCTCTTTGGCATCAAAAGTCTTGATATCCAAATTATGCCTTTCTTGTTGACCTGTTTCCACCACTTCGACATTGCGTTTTCCGGACATGTTCACGCCGATAATCTCGATTCCGGATTTATGCGCAGTCTCCAAATTGTTCAATATCTGAGGAGTGTAACGCATACCGGGAATAATCTCGGGAATGCCGGGGGGATACTGCCTTATTGTTGACGCCGCGACTCGCCCGACGGCTTCGCTCAAAGTTATTTGTTCTGTGGGCGCGGAAAACGCATTCCACGATTCAACAATTTCTAATTCAGGATTGTTCATAACGTCTCGCGAGTGTTTGTTTGAGGGCTTGTTTCAAACTCGAAATAATTTGATCGATATGGCTTAAATGGTCCGGTGATGCGCAAAGCAGAAGCATCGTCGAGGCTGTTGCTTTTTCAACATCTAATGCGAAATAGCGCGATAAGGTTTCAGCCCATTCTCTGGCATCCAAAAGCGGAATTTTATGCGTGCTGATCAAAATATGGCTTAGGTCATTCACCTCCGCCTGAATGTCACTCGGCGGAACAACATATAGGTCTTCATGAACATCCTGAATGCGCCGGCGAAGACGCTGCGCCGCCCCATCGGCTTTGGCAAAACTCTCATTCCAGTCACCTGCCACGACTTGTGACAGGCGGTGTTCCGCAATCATAATCTCCACAAATGATACGCTCGAAGATCTAAAACCTAATTCTAGAGCTTCGTCCCAGTGACGTGCAATCAACTCTTTATTCGTAAGCATGCATCCCAAACTAGACGGTGTGAGGCCTCTTTTGTGCGGGCTGGAAATCCAAATGTCGCAAATTGATGACAGCGGAGGGGTGTTTACACTGTCCTGCCGAAACCGAAGCGAATCCCACGCCCCGTCAATGATAACTGTAATGCCGTGAGACTGCGCATAGTCATATATTTTTCTACACTCTGAAGGCGACTGATATCCATCATATGAGGGGAGAACGAGAATAATTGCGGCAAATCTGCCGGGATTGTGACGCTCCACTGTGTATTTCAATGCATCAAATGTGAGAGGAAAAGGCGTTTGGTGTTCAGAATGTTTTTGTCTGACGAGGCGGACTGATTTCCATCGCCCAAATATAAGACCGCCAATTGTACTTTGATGGCAAACATCATCGAATAAAATCAGGTCACGGCCTGGATGTAATTTCGGTAAGACAGCTGTTAAAATCGTGAGCATCGCGCCTGATGATCCGCCGAAAGACAGGCTTGAAAATTTTGCGCCATAAAGACGACAGAGCAAATTATTGACCCGATGAACTGGACTGGTTCCTATGCAAGAAGGAAGTCCGAAGTCCTGATTTGAAATGGAATGTTCCGCAAAATCCCAAAGTTTAGAATAGGTTTCGCAGATCAGCTCGGATAAACGTTCGGAATTGTTCGGAGAAAAAAAAGTGTGCCTAACAATCTTGAAAAGGGGTTTTAGCGTGAGCGCGACAAAACCCAAAATTTCATGGCGTATTATCTTTTCAGTCGTCTCGCCCAACGTCATTTCCTCACAGAGGAGATTTTGACGGGCGTACACAATGATAAGCGTTTTTTAAGGAAAAGCGATTTGAATATTAGGTGTCTGAGCGAACGCTTTTGAGAATAGGGTTGTGGTGACATGGGGGCTTTCCAGTTTAGCTTCAATATACAAAACTGGATCTATCGTGCCATAAATTGATCCTATACTAATCCCAACCTTTAACTGCCAACCGACTGAAATGACGTCTTATTAGGTTCAGAATAGTTGCGTAGACATTATTTTTGACCGATATTCTATAGTGCGCAGCACAGTTTTATTCTATTGAGTTTTCGAGACAATCGACCGGAATGTTGTCGACCACCTTTTCCATATCCAAAAATGTGCAATGTCGAAATATCACGCTTCGCAGACTTTCTTCCTGTCCCATCCGGGAAAAAATAGTTCGTGAAAAAACACATCGGTCAAAAATAATATTTTCATAAGATGAGTCGAAAAATTCTATGTCGGAAAACTGACATTGAGAAAAATATGTATCTTTGAATTCACAGTTAGAAAAAATGCCACCCTGAAAACTTGCGCCTTGCATCATGCAGTTTGAAAATTCCGTATTTAAAATCTGTATCTGATGAAAGAGTGTTCGTTGAAAGTCGGACCTGTAGAGGTGTCCATGACTGAATTTGACATGGCTCCAATGTGTCATCGCAAAGCTACTGTTTTCGAATATCGAATTTTCGATGTGGCCAAGACTGAAACTGAGCTGACTCATATCTGCCGATGAGAGGTGAATTGCAGAGAGTGAGGAGGTCAAAAATGTATGGCGTCTAAGAATGGGGTCCATAAGCGCGGTAGATTCGAGGACCAAACCATTTAACTGTTGAATTGATTTTAAATCGCCCGCGTGAAAAACTGAAGATTTGTTCGACACTTTGAAATGCGTTCCCGTACGCTTCTGGCGTTCCAAATTTAAACATGACCAGACAAAAAAGAGTAGACTATATGACGTTCGTAACTGCGCTAAGCCATTCACCCCTAAACCGTCAAATGCGGCAACAGCTATATGCTCTTTAAGGATTGAAAGAGAAGCATCCCATTCTATGTGCAAAAAGTTTTCATATCGCAAAGTTGCCTCCCTTTGCAAAAATCCGGATAGGCTGGGTTGATGATTGCCCTTGCAAGATAAATTAATCCAATTCTTCAGGGCGCGCTCAAATCCTTCTCTTTCATGAAAGGATACAACCAAGCAGCGGAACCCATCAAAAATCGCCGTGCTAATGAGGTATTCGGTAATGCTATTATGCGTAATTCCTATTGCGCTCGGCAGGGGTAAGAAATCGTCCAAAACAGGTCGGTGATTTTGGTCGGTCATCAATAGGTTAAGCGTTGTGAATGCAATTTCACCATCTGGGTTTATGGCCTCCAAAACAGTTCTCGTTTCTTGATCTTGAACATGCTCGAAATGTCCATTGACGACCTTATTCCTATTATTTGGGTTGTGCCACATAGCGATAGCCAGTTTCTGGAGGGCGCAAAAAACACGTTTATTCTCGAGACTGGAATTTCTATCTTGGATAAATCTATCTAAAATAATTTTATAAATTTTATTTTTGTTGGATGTGTAGGTGAAGGCATTCACAATTTCATGCGGCAGATCCGAAGGAGACATATCAGATTTTTCTGCAAATGCGGCTTGGCACAATAAATGGGCCAAAGCGGGTACCGTCCCAAATTCCAAAAAATCATCATATTGGACACAAAGAAAATCAGGTAAACTTGGATCGTTCGGGTGCTTATTCATTATTAGATATTTTCGCCACCAGATGCTTCTTACATCTTCACCTATTATACAATCGCGCTCAACTGAGTCTGTAAGACAGCCGCTCATGGGTAGCATGGCGAGATGTTTAGTATCAGCAGCGTTTAACTTTGCCGTGGCATATTCAACATGCGACTCTCGTCCAACACATACAATACGGAGCGTTTTTTCATGGGCATCACAAACAGATTTCTCAATTTTGAGATTCGATAAAAGTCGGTTCAAGCCGTCATACGATTTATGACCATTTCCGTATATGCCTTCTATGCCGTCTAAAATCAGGCAGGCGGATAGGAAAGAGGATGCACGAAAATGCTTGAGAAAAGAGCTGATTGAAAATGAATCAACGATAAGTTGATCCGGTTTTACGATATCAATTTCTATATCTGAAAGTTGAGAGCACCTAATATATATCAGGAAAATATCGGTATCACATAAAGTATTGGCCAAATGCAATGCGGTCACTGATTTCCCGGACCCGGGAGCGCCGCTTACGAAAACCCAATCACGATTTGATGGTACGTCTTGTGGTTTTGTGAGAGATTTGGCGAGGGTGTCGACATCCATTGGACTATGGGTGTCGTGACTCATGTTATAGAGCTGCAGCGGGATGTAGATATCGGAGACTGAATGGGTTTCTCCGGGAACAGTCTGGTGGTAAAGTCGTCTTATCCATTTTTTATGCTGAGCGCAGATTTTATCCGAGCTTGAAATCTTTGCGGAATCAATATCCCTGGTATTTCTTCCTGAAGAATGCCTGGCCCAAACGGTTTCGAATGCAGTCTGCCAATCATTGGCTAGATTTATCTCCATTGAATTTTTGATGAGGTTGAGTATTGGGCCAGAATACCGTGTTGGAATCACATTTTTGTTTTTCCATTTGCTAATTGTCACTGTGCTGACAAGGTTACCACCTGTGAAAGTTTGAAGTGCGTCGCTAAAGCTATCATCTGTCCAATGGCCAAGTTGAAAGAAAAATCTAAACAATTCTGAAGGACTGTACGTTTCAAAGTCTTTTGGCGGAGAAACGTGTATAGATTTACGCAAGACTTGCACCTAAAAGTAGCGCCCCTAATTACACAACGAGAACCAATTTTACCCTACAATCGTGGGGTGTGTGACTTTGGATAATTTAATATGGCTGATACATACTCTAGCGGAGGATGAATTAGAGATACAATATTTCTTATCAATCGAGAGAATTTTGTCTATCCACCCAACAAATATAAGATCTGGATTCCGTAATTCCCACTAACGCGCTGCCACCATCGCAGCGCGGCGGATTGTCAAACCCAGACCGTGTCTTCGCCTAAGAAGGCGGGCCGGATCATTTGTATAAGAGTATATATGCGGGTCCTGATGATGTAATCTATTTCTGGGTTACACGTCAGGGCCTGCCCCTTTACATATACTCACATATGAATCGCATATGCGCAAAGCCGCTTCACTATCTTGTTGCTTTGTCTTGTATCACTTATGGCTTCGGCATAATGCGCTACATATTCATAAAAGCTTTGTTTTTTTTAGCGATTTTCTTAGCAGTTGTTGCAACGAGATCTGACGCGGGCGAGTTGACACCTGCAGAGCGGACCGTATGCGAATCTCTTCGGGTGTGCGCCGATATCATTCGCCGTCACGACGCGGACGAGTTTGACTATTCAGTCTTGGAAAAAGAATTTCGTCGGTTCGGGCCAGTGGGGAGGGCCGCGCTTTTCACTATATTACAGAGTGAGGATGGGCATCCTGATATCGCGCGGCTTATATCCGCACTTGGCCCTTTGACAGCGCGGGAAAGACTGTCAATTCAAAAAGCCTGGACACCGGCTAAATCGGCATCCTATCTGCCATTGCTTTTGGATGCTCACCCTCAATCACGGAATTTATTGCTTCGAACATTAGGGCACGACCACGCTGATGTGCGCGAAACAGCTCGAATAGCGCTTATACGCCTGCCACAAGCGACCCGCAATGCGCCTATCCCCGACAAGGTTCAGTCAGACGTGCTGGCAGCTTTGCAAGTTGACCCGATTGATCAAGCGGCGCCCTATCTGGCGCGTTTCAATGCCGCGGGTCATGAGGCAAAATTTGTGGCGCTGCTTGGGAGCGGCAGCTCTGATATTGTGACAGCATCCTATCGTGCGCTCTACCGAAATAATCCGGCGCAAGCCTTTAACGGTCTTCTGGGAGAGATGAACCGGATGAATAATGCCGCGCAATCCCGCGCAGTCGGTGACATGCTTGCATCCCGGCACCGCTCGCGCCCGGACGGGTTCTATCAAAAATTTGCACGTGACGTGTCGGGGGACGAAAAACTATCAGTGGCTGCACGAGCTAGCGGATTGCATAGCCTTCTGATGATTGCAGATGGGCCTTTCCCAGATCTGACAGCGGCTAGGTCAGAGGCATTTTCATTCATATTGAAAGGTCAGCCATTTGCAGCTCAAGACCAATATTTGCCTTATTTGGGATCGGCACGTGCTGAGGGGGCTCTCGAGTTGATTTGGGCAATTGCCCAAGACGAAAAATGGATTAATCGCGACAAGATTTCCGCATTTTACACAAGTGGTCATTTTGCAGATAAGGTGACAGTGGATCTGTTAAAGGCCAATGATTTGCGTTCATTTTCGGCAGGATTGGAACGGGTAAAACCTGCGCAAATGGGTCTCGTGAGAGCAAAAACGGACCATCCGATTGCGGCGATTGCGAATGCAGCCCGTCAAAAACTGAAGCTATCGGGAGAGCGGAAAATCGATTTACATTGTCCTCTCACACCTTTCGATATTGAGGATATGAGGGCTCAGATGCCATTTTTTGAAGGCGGATGGATGATTGCTCATAATAGCGCGCGCACATCCTTGCCGCGCAATTATCTGACTTCAGCGCACCCGACGACGCGCGGCTGGTTGGCGGGATATGATTTAAGTAATACCGGGCCTCAAAGTCGGTTCTCCGGCGGTGCTATATTGCACTATGATAATAGGTCCGGCGTTTTCCAGCGGATTGCAGAATTTGACGGGCCCAAAGCCATTCTGCCCGATCGGCTGTTACAACTTGGTCAAACAACGGACCGGTTCTGGATTGTTGACAGCTGGGGCGATGCCGCGCCAGGTGTTTCGGTTTCTACATTGGATATTTCAGGCGATCGTCCGCGCGTGAACCATATCGATAGTCTGCCGGATAGCGCCAACGCTTTCTCGGTCGCGGCGAATGGTGATTTGATGGTCATCTTCAATGATGAATACCAAAGTCCAATCCGCTTATCGAAATCCGGACAGATGTCTTTGGCTTGTAGATTTCCGTTGCAGGTAAACGTCCCACGAGCCGAGCAATAATGGCCTATTCCGAAGACAGCGCCTTAAAGGCCTTATCGGTTATCAAAGACCCCTTGAAGGAGGGAGACATTATTTCCGCTGGTCGTTTGGCGTCATTGGCCAAGGTGGACGGGGCCGTTCAGGCCGTTTTGCAAATACCGCCGGCGCAAGCTGAGGCCTTTTTCCCGATACGTGACGCCGCGCAAAAAGCATTGGAGACATTAGACGGGGTGGAAAAAGCTCAAGTCATTTTATCCGCTCATAAACCCGGTCCGCAAATTGGGGGACGACCCCGCACAAATCCACATCAAGCCAAGCGACCTGACGGCGTTCAAGGGGATGGTGAGGTCAAACGGATCATTGCAATTTCCTCTGCTAAGGGTGGTGTCGGGAAATCAACAATGGCGGCGAATTTAGCTGTGGCCCTTAAAAAGACAGGCCTGGCTGTCGGTCTTTTGGACGCTGATATTCACGGGCCCAGCTTGCCAATGATGTTTGGTACATCGGGACAGCAAGCCCGCGCCATTCCGGTCGGCCGACGTAAGATTATCGTTCCGATTGAGGCACACGGCATTCAGACCATGTCGATCGGATATCTAACCCAAGACGACAGTCCGATTGTCTGGCGCGGGCCTTTGGTGCAGGGCGCGATTGCGCGCATGCTTTGGGATGTGGATTGGGGCAAGCTGGACGTTTTGCTGATCGACATGCCGCCCGGAACGGGTGATGCGCAGCTTGGCTTGGCGCAAGATATAAAACCCGGCGGCGCAATTATCATATCGACCCCACAAGACTTGGCCCTGCTGGACGCGCGAAAAGGGGTCGCTATGTTTGAAAAGGTCGATATTCCGGTTTTGGGCCTGATTGAAAATATGGCAGTTTTCACCTGTCCGGATTGCGGGGCCTCTCATCATATTTTCGGGACAGGCGGCGCGAAAAGAGATGCCGAAGCGTTGAATATTCCTTATCTGGGCGCAGCGCCTTTGGATATGACAATTCGCGAAAGTGGAGATCTAGGTGTGCCTGCCTCAACATTTGACACTGAAATTTCAGAGACACTCCAAGGTTTGGCCAAAGACCTTTGGCAGGAAGCACTCAAGACCCCTCAGCGGGAATAGCGCCGACGGCGCGCGCGGCCTTTCTTGGGACGGGAGAATATGTCGAGCCCGCCATATCGGAGCTGACCTAAAATCTCTGCTGGCTCAGGAAGGTTTTTTGTAAAGCCTTTTACGCGCCATTTCAATTTCTCAAACTCCATCACATTCTCGATTCTGTCGTCCAGAAAAGCGCGGGCGCTGGATTTGTCATTTGATTGGTCAGACAGCCAAACGGGCAGGGTAGAGCCAATCACCGAAGAGAGGATGGCGCGTTTGGAATAGTAATTCGCATCCGTCGATGTGTCGCCAATGGCGCGCCAAATAGTGTCGGCAGCCGCCCAAAGCTGTCTTACACCCGTCGAGGCCAAGTCCGGCAAGATGAGACGAGAAGAAGCGCGGCGGGCAGCTTCTTCATGGCGACCAATGGCTTGCAGTCTGATTAATACGCCTTGCGTGACCCGCTCACGAATTTTCAGGGATTTCAAATCCAACTCACCAATCGCGTCTGCTGCCTGCGCATTCAGATGGTTGGACCAATGGGTCAATAAATCTGCTATGCCGCCTTCAAAATATAACGCGCCGGATCCGTCTGGATAACCCGCATCACGCACGGCCCGCTTCAGGGTCAAATCCGTCCAGCCTTCAAAAGGCGCGATTTTCAGAGCTGCCTTTAAAATGGCGTCGCGGATATCATCGGGTTGGCTCATATTGGGTTACATAGTGAGCGCGGTCGAGAATGTCGACTAGGCCTTACGCCGCAGAACCGTGCGTTTGAACCAAGAGATGACGACCTCAGCTCCGGCCCCTGACAATACGCCAAATCTGAAAATCCGGCCTGCCATCGCAATTGTGCCAATACAGAGGAGTGTCAGGAAGGCGGTGGACAGCAAAAGCTCCCATAGCGGTGGATCAGACGGTAGGCGAACAATTGACGCAAATGGCGCTGAGAACGGAATGAAGGTCGCAATACGCAGCAGCGGACTGTCCGGTGCGGACAGGCCGAGAGGAATAACCGCCGCGCAAGCCATTAGAATAAACAAAATGGGTGTTGTCAGGGTCTGCGCATCCTGCATGGAAGATGACAATGATCCGAGTGCAATGAAGAACGCACCGTAAAGCACATATCCAAGGATCAGATAGATTATCAGGAAAACAATCATTTTGGCATTGAACGAGGAGACCAACCCTTTAACGATGTCCTGGTCCGGGCCAAAGGCGACATAACCAACGACCCCCACAATACCGACGAGAATGTAGGGCGCCATCATGGATAGGGTCAGAGCGGCCACACCCAATAGTTTGCCCAATATAATTTCCGAAAATCGCGTAGTCGCCAACATCATTTCCAACAGCTTATTGAGCTTTTCTTCCAGCATGGAAGTTAGCAACATATAGGCGCCGGAGAAGACGGTCAGCCAAAGCATGAAGGCCAAAACGGTCGCGACAATAAACGGAACCGTATCGCTGGAATTCACGCCCTGATCATCTTCTACGGTTTTGACGGGATTGAAGAGTGAGGCTTCGGGTGCCAGCGCGACGCGGCGATCCAATTCCGTGACGTTAAGGCCTTTTGGCTCCAGATAGGTCACCCGCGCAAGACGCCGCAAATATCTATTCACCAGATTTGGGGCATCTAATTTATTGATATTCGTCGACCAATATTCAGTTTCTGGCTTTGCGATATCCACCCCTCTTTTGAAAATAATCACACCGCCTAAAGCGACATCTTTATCGTCAATATTGAGGAGTGTATCGCCTTTCAGATAGGGCAAAAGATTTTCTAAAGTTTCTTCCGGTGCTTCGATGATTTTAAACTCTGCGACAGGCGCGTCAAAATCAGTCGAAAGTCCCGGAACATTTTCGGTGATATAGGCTTGCGCCGCTTCCGTGCCGTCCGCCTGTAAAATGCGTTCATATTCTTTACGTTGGTCTTTGTCTTGTATGAAGAATGACTTTGCCGAAAGAACCGATTTTGCGGCCTCTTCCATCATCTCATCATAAAGATCGTTCAAGCCGTCTGCATAATCTCCGGTTTCGTCCAGGACCGTAACATATTGGGTCGGGCTGAGGTCGATATCGGCGGTCGCCATGAGGAAGCCGAAGCCGCCAAAGAGGAAGGGCAGAAGGAAGGAAATCCAAAACCCCCAAGTTTTGACATATCCCATATAATCGCGTCGCGCGATGAGGAAAGTCCGGCGCAAATTCACTTTCGGCATGATGCTCATCCAAATTCCTCCGCGTTCAAGTCCATATCCTGCCGTACATCATCCCCGACCAGCGTCACAAAGGCTTCATGTAAAGTCGCGCGAATGGGCTCATATCTCGACAAGCGAAGCCCTTGGGTCACAGAGCGTTCCAACAAATCATGTGCCTGTGCACCGGGTTTTAGTGTCAGAGATAAGTCTCCGTCAGGACGTCTCTCGACAGCTGATGCAAAAGGTTCAATCAGCTCTGAAAGGCCGTCCATCTCGGAGGCAAGAATCACGCGGCGCGGCGCTTTGGCCAGCGCCTCTTCCGTTGTCCCGTCAAAGACTTTACGTCCGGAGGCCATGAGAATAATCCGGTCACAGAGCCGCTCCGCATGTTCCATGACATGGGTCGAAAAAATTATGGTCCGGTCGCGCGATGCAATTTCGCGCACAATCCCTTCCAGCACTTGTTGATTGACGGGATCGAGACCTGAGAACGGCTCGTCCAAAATATGAAATTCCGGGTCATGCGCAATTGCGGCGAGGAGTTGTACCTTCTGCGCCATGCCCTTGGACATGTCTTTATTCTTCTTCCGCTTAGCATCGCCGAGGCCGTATTTATCCAGTAATTCATCCGCGAGGATGAAGGCGGCTTTTTTCTTGATCCCGTTTAACCGCGCCATATGCGCTATAGCTTCCCGCGCGGTTTGCTTTTTATAAAGCCCGCGTTCTTCCGGTAGAAATCCGATACGCCCAAAGGCATTTTCACCGGGCGTTTCACCGAAAAGTTCAACGGTCCCGCTATCGGGTTTAATCAGGCCAAGCGCCATGCGAAGCGTTGTCGTTTTCCCCGCGCCGTTCGGGCCGAGAAAGCCGATGATTTGGCCGGGCTCAATCGTAAAGGATACATCGCTCACAGCGGGTTTTCCGGCGAAGGATTTTGAAACGGAATTGAGGGAAAGCGGAGCTGTCATGATGACCGTCTATGGAAATGAAACTATGAGGGATAGGTTAAAGTGGTGCGGCAGGCTCACAAATTTTCGAGCGCGTTTAATACGATGTCACGCCCTCCGTTCAGCCAAGTATTATTATGGTCCGCGCCTTTAAGACTATATGCGGTTTTAGGGCCGCCATAACCGTCAAAGAGCCTTTGGCCTTCCGATATCGGAATGACAGTATCCGCCGTGCCGTGAATCCAAATGAGGGGAACGTCCAAGTCTTTTAAAGCCTGATCTGATCTCCATTTATCTTTGAGCAAGAGGCCTGTTGGCAGGAACGGCATTTGCTTCCGTGCAATGTCGGCAACAGACTTAAACGGCGCATCCACAATCAATAGCTGCGGCGGGTGATTAGCGGCGAGTTGTGATGCGACGCCGCTGCCCAAGGACGACCCGTAGAAGACGATATTTTCCACGCCCATATTAGAAAGGTGTTCATATTGCTCTGTTGCCGCGGCAATGAGATTTTCTTGCGTGGGTTTGCCTGCCGTTCCGGGATAACCGGGATAACCAACGGACCAGACACCGAAACCGGTCGCCTGCAGGTCACGAAAAATATGCATATTGCTGTCGATAGACGACGCATTGCCGTGAAAGACCATGATTGTCGGGCGGTCATCTTTTGCCTGACTATACCAGCCAAGATAACCGGATTCCGTTCTGATCTCGACCATCTCTGCAGGCGGTGGGTGATAAAGAGCAGGCGGGAAATACAGGATTTTCCGCTGCGCGAAATAGGCCGTGACCGCGACAGCCAAATAGAGCAGCAGCGCGGCGATACATATACGGATTATCCAAATCATTACCGCATGGCTTTGCCGCAAAATGATGCGCTTGACCAGAGACTGAAAAGCGGCACAGTTGCGCCATGACGCATTTCAAAACGCTCCTGCTTTCCACGCTCATTATGGGGGTCAGCGCCTGCTCGTCAGGTGCAGACGCTCCGGCTGAAACCCTAGACGTGCCAGCATTTGATACGGCCGCCATGGATGCGCTGCTATCCGGCGCTGTTGAGCGCGGCGAAATCATCGGCGTGCAGGCGCTAGTTTTCGATGAGGGTCAAACAGTTTACCGCAATAGTTTTGGCTTGGCTGACCGCGAACGCAATACGCCCGTAACATCTGACACGGTCTACCGCGTTTATTCCATGACCAAGCCGATGACATCTGCGCTGATTATGGATTTGCGGGAGGAGGGGAAGCTCAAGCTGTCTGATCCCGCCTCGAAATATATTCCGCAGCTCGCGCAGATGAAAGTTGTGAGTTTGGGCGAAGACGGCAAACCGAAATATGAGGATCAGGCGCGTCCCATGACGATTGAGGATTTATTGCTCCACCGCGCCGGAATGGCCTACGGCATATTTGGCGGCAACCCAATTGAAGAGGCTTGGCAGCAAGCCGGACTTTTTGACCCCCAAACCTCCATGGCGGAGAATATGGATAAGATGCCCATGCTGCCCCTCTTGGGTCAGCCCGGAGAGCAGTGGTTCTATTCCTATTCCATCGATATTTTGGGCCGCATTGCCGAGGTCGTGACGGGACAAACTTTAGGCGAAGCGCTGAAAGAGCGGTTCTTTGATCCGCTCGGTATGGATGAGACGGGATTTAAAGTGACGGCAGAGCTTAAGCCCCGCTTTGCCTCAAATTATATGCTGCAAGCCGATGGTAGTTTTCTTCTGGCCGAAGACGGCCAAACCTCGCCCTTCACGATGGACGGAAAATTTGAATCGGGCGG
The DNA here is from genome assembly GCA_020628495.1 of Hellea sp. Taxonomy (GTDB): domain Bacteria; phylum Pseudomonadota; class Alphaproteobacteria; order Caulobacterales; family Maricaulaceae; genus Litorimonas. The sequence goes on along the minus strand of JAHDFA010000003.1, from coordinate 7,241 downwards.
TGGAGGGCTCACCTCGACAACGGATGACTGGCTGAAATTTGCGCGCATGTTGCTGAATGAGGGTGAATATGAAGGCACGCGTATTTTGGAACCTGAAACCGTGCGCCTGATGATGAGTGATCATCTGGGCGATACACCTGCCTTACTCCCGTGGATTGGCGGCGATACGGGCGCGGGTTTTGGCTATGGCGGGTCTGTTCAACTGACCAGCACGCCTGCGCAAGAAGCGACTTCCGGCCGTTATCCCGGACAATTTGGTTGGGGGGGCGCGGCGCGCACGAATTTCTGGGTCGACCCAAAAAATGACGCCATTGGTATTATCATGTTGCAAATGTTCAGTCCCGAAGACCCTCAAATTCATGCCGACTTCCAAGCGCTGACATTGGCGCAAACACGCGACGCGAAGTGACGGCATTTCATCCTTGGGGATGAAATGCAACATAGCGCCGAACCCGTGAGGGTTCGGGTGCGATCTGAACATGTGGAAACGCTCACAACCCATCCCGTTGAAACTATGGTTTCAACTAGGGCTGTCGGAAGTTTCGTTTTGGGCAACTAGGACAGCCCGTAAGGTCAGCACTCGCGATGGAGTACCAAAGTAGAAAAAGTGTTTTACGCAAGTGCTTATGTGCAAATGACTTAAGTCGAATGCACGACCTTACGGCAGCAGTTTTTGATGCACCAGGTCCTGCAGTTCTGCCTTCCGGTCATGCTTGCCAGAATGGGCTACGCAGTGGTGAGATGCAATTCCCATATTGAGATTTGATGTTTCCTATCACCTCATCCCAATCTCATCCGTCTTTCGACGGCGATTCTAACGGCCCCGAGTTTGAGTTCACAGCGGTCGCCTCTCGATGTAAAAGGTCCGGTTCACGCGTAACGCCCGTATTTGACCCAGTGGGTCAAATACAGTGTAGCGCCGAACCGCTATGCGGTTCGGTTTCTCGAAATTCGATTCTCAATCGAATTGTCTTCGTCACCTACCGTCTTCCAGACCAGATAGAGAGCGCTACCCTGTCCAACGTCTGAAAGAACCCATGTAATATGCGGTATAAAATCGAAAGTGAGGACGGAGTTTCTGAAGTTTTTTGTAAGCCATTGAAAGCGCGTAGGTTTTCATGTCCTGAAAGTGGCCAAAACAGGGGCGGATTTGAAAATCCGAGGCGGCTTGCGGAAATGATGCTGTCTTAAATTGGTCGATTTGACCCGTCAGTGGACATTTCTAAAAATACAAACCCGCCGCGCCTAGCTGAGAAAACAACCTTGACCAGAATGCATAAACGCTTGAAACCGAGATGGTATTATTTGGGAGGATGAGAATGCTAAAGAAAATTCTGTTCGGCGCGAGCGTTTCAGTTTTTTTGATGACGTCTACGGCGTATGCAGATCCGGTAAAGGCTGAGTCTCAGAACATTGTTCTATATGGTGACGTGAGTCCGAAACAGGCCAGGGAAACCGTTGAGAAGTTCGAGATTTACAGAAAGCTCCTCATGACACTTGGCGGTGTGACGCTGGCTCCGGATAAGAAAAAACTCACCATCTATGCATTTGAGTCAGACACGGACCTAAGAAAATTCACAGGCACGCGCGGGGTCGCAGGTCTTTATACTCAGGGCTATGACGGTCCAATCATGTTGACGCCGCTTGCGAGCAGTAAAAAACAGAACACATTCCAAAATCAGGTCGCGCTGCATGAATACAGCCATCACGTCCTGCATGGATATATGGAGACCGCTTATCCGCGTTGGTATGATGAAGGCCACGCCAATTATCTCTCCACATTCACATTGCGCGACGGCACGATTCAAGTCGGCCGCGCCGCGGCGAAACATGCCAGAGGCCTGATGGCGGGCGGCCCGAAATGGGTCGATGTCGAAGACGTTATCAGCGCAATTCGGGTCTATCCCTTCGCGGATAAGGGCTCCAAACGCGGTATTATGCTTAATCAGTTTTATGCGCAGAGCTGGCTCTATGTCCATTATCTGCATTCTGATAAACAGCTTTCCCAACGTTTGGGTGATTATCTTTCCCTCGTAAATTCCGGAGAGGAGCCGCTGAAAGCTTTTGAGGACGGGTTCGGGATATCGCCGCAAGAATTCCACAACGCCGCGAAAGATTATTTCGAAGGCAACAAGTTCAAAGTTCAACAATTTCAGCCCAAAGCCGAATTTTTGGCTGTTGATGTCAAGCAGACCCGTCTGTCAAAGGCAGAGCTGGATCTACAAATGGCGTTGGGACAAAGGTCTTTTGTCGGCAAAAAGACATTGAGCAGCTTTGCCAAAAAACTGAATTCATTCGAGAAGAAGAATGGCCAAACCGCTCAATCCCTCGCGGCCCGCGTGACCTATTTCATCAACACACAAGATTTCGACCAAGCGAAATTATATGCCCAAGCCGCTTTGGCCAAAGACCCGAATGGTTTGGAGCCGCTGCGCGTAATGGGAGATGTCTATTTTCACAAATCACATGATTTGAAATTTGAAGATATGAAGCCTACAGAGCCGCGCATTTTCGAGCTCAATGACGACATGAAAAAGTCGATCCAGTATTTTGAGGCCGCATTGCGGGTCAATGACGAGGACTACACGGCGATTTCACATATGATGTCTATTTACGGCGCGTCGGACATTCCTATCACCTCCACGGCGACAGCCGCCGCATTGGCATATGAGGATGAATATTGGGACGCGAATAATGTGAGCGGCACTTTGGATTTGTCCAATATTTTAATGAAGTCCGGTAAAACCGTTCGCGCCTGCGAATATTTCAAAACGGCCAAAAAGCAGGCCGAGACAGATCCGAATAAAAACAAATATAGTTTGTTTAATCGTGTGAAGTTGATGGAACCGGATTTCTCCGGTCAATGCGACCTGTCCTAAATAAAAAAAGCCCCATCACATTGATGGGGCTCCTTAGACGGCATATTGAAAGAGCGTTATTTAATCTCTGACAGCAACTCCGGCGCTGTGACCAACTGACGGACGCCATGGCTTTTTGTCTCGTTGAAGATTGTGTCCGAACGTGACCAGTTATGGACGGAGGCGGCATCGACCTTGGCGCATTGTGGGCGCACGGACCATGTGACTTTTGCCGGCGAACAGACGGACTGCGTATAGCTTGGCCCTGTTGTGGAGCCGAGGAACTGAACAGGCGTGCCCGTTCCGGTTGGCAAAGCGCGGGGCTGGTTAAAGCCATTCTTCGTATTTCCAAGATAAGCGAAATCCATCATATCCGCGCCATTGCCGTCATTGGTGACGAGCAGGACTTGTGTTTCAACGCGCAATGTCGGGTTGTCACATGAGACGCAATTGCCAAGTCCTTCGCCCGGAAGCGTGTCGCAGCTTGTATGGACCCAGTGGACTTCAATCGTGTCGCCCGGCTCTGCGCCTGCATAGGAGCGTGTGCCCGTATAGGGCGCGAGTTCGGCTTCTGTTAGATTTGGCGTCTCATTACACTGATATCCGCCATCATCTGTTGCGCCGGCGAAAATCTCAAAACCCGGACCTTTATGTTCGGCATTTGTATGGGTGTGAATATTACAAAGGTTCATCTGCGTGCTGGGCGGTGCCATGTCGAACATGACTGTGTTAAGGCCGGTTTTAGAGGAGATGTCGCGTGGTGTTTGCGGACCCATTGTCAGGCAGAGGTCTCCGGATGCGGAGGCCATTTTGGCGTCATCCATCGTCTCTTTATCAGCCATTTCCGTGCTCGTGCAGGCCGCTAAACCAAGTGTTGCGATACCCATGATGAGGGTGGTTTTTGAAAATCTTGTCATAGGAAAATCCCCTTAGCTCTAAGTTCCACGACCGCTGAGGTGCGACCAGTTGACTTAGTTACGCAGAGCGTCAGAAAAGGGTGCAAAAAAATTACTCTGCGTCAAAACAATGATTCTATAAAGTGTATAGTTTCAAGCTATGAATGTTATGGCTACCTATATGTTTCATCGAGATTGGATTTGATAATCTGGAATGTCGGCGGATGAAATCCATAGGCCGTATGGGTGCAATTGACCTCATAATGCTTGGCTTGCGGTGTCCACCTGTCGATGGAGGCGCTCCAATGTACAATGGCGTCGTGTTTGGAATAAATTGAAATGACAGGGCATTGGATCGGCGTCTCGTGGCGCTTGACTGTTTGCTCGGCAATCCAATCAACATCCAATCCGCGCCGGCGGTAGCGTTTATTGACGAAGCTATATTTCGGGCCCCCAATCAACGGACTGCCCAGCGAAATCACGATACTGACATGGTCGGGATGGTCGCGCGCCGCTTCGCGGGCGAGAAATCCGCCCAAGCTCCATCCGACCAAAGCGATGGGTCTCCCCAAGACTTCGCTGCGGCGTTTCACTTCGGCGCCGAATTGATCGCATAGCGCGGGAACATTGGCTTCGCCGCGATTGGGACGGTCGCGCTCGTCAATAGCCCAACCTTCCGAGAGGTCGGAAATCTTACCCGACCAGCCGCGCCCCGCCAGATTGCGGCCCAAACCCCAGCCTTGCGCATCATATCCTGATTTTGTGAGAAAGCGCCGCAGAACCGACATTGTCTTATCATTTGCCCATAAGCCCGGTACCACTATGACAGGCGGCATACCTTCGACACTCGGTTTGGCCTGCGCGAAGGCCTTTGGCAGACCGCGAATCTCCCAAGGAAAGAGCGGTATCCGCAGCAGTTTTCGCCGCTGCGGGCCGCGCAATTCAGAGTCGTTTTTTGCGTGCATATATAATGTATAAGCCCGGCAGTTTAATCCGCCAAAAGATCCGCTAAAATCTGTCCGATTTCATCCTGCTCCATCACGCCGTTAAACAGTGCCGCGCCGGGACCTGTGGCGTAAAGGGCGACATCCTCGCCGGCGTGGGTTTCACTTCCCAGCCGCACAGCGGTTTGCTGCATGTAGTCCGGTGCCTGAACCATATTATCGGTCAGAACTTCGGAGTCGGCCTCGCGCACATTCGGGCCGTTATGATAGCCGAGCGTTGTGTAGGGCTTGCCGTCTTCATCCAGCTGATAATCTGCAGCCGGGCCGCCTGTTTCCCGGTCAACAGACCGAACAAGGCCAAGGATTGGGTTTCCACGTGCGGGATAGCCCGCCATAGTGAAGACGTGGCTATGATCCGCAGTCACCAAAATTAGTGTATCATTACCCGCTTTTGCGACAGCAGCTGCCACCGCTTCGTCCAAGGCTTCCAGATCTTTTAGGGCGCGGTAAGCATTTGAGCCGTGATGAGCGTGATCAATACGTCCGGCCTCGACCATCATGACATATCCATCCTCATCTGCGGATAAGCGATCTATGGCGAATGTTGTCATATCGGCCAAAGACGGCTCTTCTGTTTCCGCGCGGTCCGCGTGAAACGTCATATGACTGCTATTGAACAAGCCGAGTAAAGGTTCATTCGTCGGGGCCGCTAACATTTCAGGCGCATTTGTCACGACCGTTCCTTGCCAAGCCGCGACTTGTTCGTCCGAGAATTCTTTGCGGCCGCCGCCTAAGGCTATGTCCACATCGCTTTCGATCAGTTGCTGCGAGATGCTTTTACAGCCCTCATAATCGAATGGATCCTGCAAATCTTTCTCCGCCTCAATGTCCCGGCTGACCGTGTGGGAATACATCACGGCGGGCGTGGCATGTGTCAGCCGCGCTGTTGAAATGACGCCAACTGACTTTTCTACAGCTTTTGCACGGTCTGTCAGGGTTGGCAGAGTGTCTCCGCCGCACCCCTCTAAGAACATCACATCCAAATTTTCATTGGGCCGAACGTTCACTGCGCCGATATTTGTCTTGTAACCGGACAGAATTGCAGTGGCTGTTCCGGCCGAATCCGGAACTTGTGCATTCGTATTATATGTCTTGATAAGGGCGAGCTGCGGAAACTTATCAAATGACAGCTCATATTCTTCGCCTTTGAGCCCCTTTTCTTGTCCGACAAAAATGCGTCCGGCGGTGATTGTGGAGATGCCCATGCCGTCCCCAATGAAGACAATGATGTTTTTGGGGGTCTCATCTGCATTTTTTTTCAAAGAATCTGAATGATTTTGAGCCTGATTCACGCGCTCGGAATCGCTCGAATTGCTATTTTTTGAATTTTCTGCTACACAACCTATCTGCAAAAGAGCGGTTGAAAGACATAATAGCGTTGCGAAACGTCTCATATGTTTAAATTTGACGGCCATTATGGGTGTCCCTGTGGATAAGTGGTTCATTAAAACTACGGTTTTATGGGGGTTTTCGTAACACAAGCGGGCCACGCTGCAAGAAAAACAGTTTTTTATGCGGTTTGGTGAAAAAAGGTGTTGCGAGAAAAAATTCACCCCCCTATATAGCGCACCTCGCTGAGAGACACACAGTCAACCAGTGAGCAGCAGGAGCCCCTCTTTCGAGCGGGGCTTTTAATTTGGAAGCGGATTGATTTCGTAGCCAGCTATTTGACATCGTGAATATTGGGAAGAGAGACGCAGGCGGCGTTCGGCTGTGAGCAGATGTGGTAACACACTGCACATCAAATGAACGACATATGTCTGAAGTTTCTTTTCGAAAGTTATGACATTGCTTGGTTTGTTGATTTGTTTACAAATCAATGAATTGAGGAACTCGTAATTTTCTTTGAACGCACAAACGCTGAGATGCTTTGCATCTCAACGTCAGTGACACCCCCATTTATTTGGGGGCGACATATGTCAGTTTCACTCTCAACCTGAGAGTTTGATTCTGGCTCAGAACGAACGCTGGCGGCGTGCTTAACACATGCAAGTCGAACGAGAAGCTCCCTTCGGGGAGTGGACAGTGGCAGACGGGTGAGTAACGCGTGGCAACCTACCTTTCAGTACGGGACAACAGTTGGAAACGACTGCTAATACCGTATACGTCCTACGGGAGAAAGATTTATCGCTGATAGATGGGGCCGCGTTAGATTAGCTTGTTGGTGAGGTAATGGCTCACCAAGGCGACGATCTATAGCGGGTCTGAGAGGATGATCCGCCACACTGGGACTGAGACACGGCCCAGACTCCTACGGGAGGCAGCAGTGGGGAATATTGGACAATGGGCGAAAGCCTGATCCAGCAACGCCGCGTGAATGATGAAGGCCTTAGGGTTGTAAAATTCTTTCGCTAGGGAAGATAATGACTGTACCTAGTAAAGAAGCCCCGGCTAACTCCGTGCCAGCAGCCGCGGTAATACGGAGGGGGCTAGCGTTGTTCGGAATTACTGGGCGTAAAGCGTGCGTAGGCGGATTATTAAGT
>JAHDFA010000082.1 GCA_020628495.1 Hellea sp. | reverse complement strand
GTCCTTCTTTCGAAGGCTTCGCCTTCTACCTGCGGGTTGCCGCCCGCCAACCCAACCCGCGTGTTGCGTTGAAAACGGTTTTGGCAGCTTCCTCGATGGGCTGTGAGCGTAATCGTTCGTCTGAGAGTCATCTAAAGCATTGCTCTCGATTTCATGACTTGCCCCGACGCCATGCCATGCCTAGACAATTTGAAACAATAATCAGGGGACACGCCATGTCGCGCATTCACGATATTCCATTACTCTTACTCGTTGTCATTGCGGCCGGGCTTGCCGTTTTATTTTGGGCCTTGGGATTGTCTTGGTTGGCGGATCCGATTGCACCGGGTGGAACCTATCTGACGAAGTCTATTGCAGGTCTGGCCAAGGATGCATTGTTCGTGCCGCTCAAGCCCCTCATGTATGCGCTGATTATTTTGTCTATTGGGTCCAGCCTCGCGATTTCCACGGGCGGCGCGGGTGCGAAATTTATTCGGGTCTTGGGCTTCTTTGTTGGCTTTTCTCTGATCGGAATGGCGATCGCTGTGACAAGCTATTTTCTGTTCTCAGGCTTAAATGTTTTCCCAAGTGAAGGCCCTGCAGGAGAGATGAAGCCTTCGGCCCCGTTTATGGCGAAAATTTATGGCGTTGTGACATCTGCTCTGATGATTTCTATCTATACAGGCGTTGTTTTGGGCTCTGCGCTCAAGCGATTGGATTTGGGGCGGGAAGCCGACAAGATTTCGGATTTGTTTATCGCGGGCTTCCGGAAGTTTTTGCAATATACAATTCCTCTGGCTGTTTTTGGGGGCGTGACGATTGCTCTGGCGGATGAACAGGGTGTCGCCAATCTTGGTAATTTGGCCCGTATATTGGCACCTTATAGTCTCGCCATGGGAATGACATGGTTGGTGATTGTCTTTGTGACGTCGCGTATTCAAGGTCGCGGTATCGGCTTTGTCTTGCGGGCTGTCGCCCCGCAAGCGCTTGTGGCTTTCTCTACATCTTCTTCCATGGCGACGCTGACGGCGACGAAAGAAGCCTGTAGCGAGCTGGGAGCGAATGGCGATGAAGCCACGCCCTTTTTCACTGTGGGCGCTACCATTAATATGGTCGGCACCTTGATCGGTCTCCTCTTGGTTTGCCTTTATGCCATGTCAGCATCCGGGTTGAGCGTTGGAATTGGGGATGCTCTGCTCGTCGGGTTTCAGTCGATGATTTATGCGACAGCGGCTGCAGGCACGCCAAGTGCGTCCGTGGTGCTCATTCAGGATATTTTGACCAGCCAAGGCGTGTCACCTGAATATGCGTCATTTGTCACCACGCTTATTCTGACAATTGATGTGTTGATTTTGGACCGCATTCGGACCGTATTGAATACACAGTCAGATTCCATGAGTACAGCGAACGGGCTCAAGCTTTATTATAAAACACCAAAGACGCTTGTGGACGGCGCATAAAAAAGCCGCCCCGCGATTTTGCGAAGCGGCTTGTCAATTTAGTTCTGCGCCGGGCGGTTATTTCTCTTCCGGGAATGTAATGCTCGGTCCCAGATTTTTCAGAACCTCCCGGGCATTAAATGTCCGGGGATCCTCACTGGATATATTGCGTCCAAATTTGACTTCGGCGGTCGCACGATATTTTGTGATTTCCTGAACGTCAAAATCATCAAAGAACGGATCATAGAAGGGATCATAAAATCCGCGACGTCCAAATCCGCGCCCGCGATTAAATCCGGCAAAGCGGGAATAGCGGTAAGGGCGCGACCAGCCATAGCGCGGACGATAAAAACTATATCCGAAATAGGGATCATAGCCGAGACTGCCCGATAAGGGAGAGACACGAACACGCTTATTCTCTTCCAAATCCCGCTCTTGCAGGGTGAAGGTCTCAAATCCGCGCTCAACAGCCATTTCCGCCGAACGGTAAAGCAGGTAATTTTCAACCGTGTCACGTTTGGTCAGAGAGTTGCCGCCAAATGTGATCCGTGCGCGGTCATTTTCAATCATTTGCTGCGAAAACCCGTCATATCCGCCCGCTTTTGAAGCAGGCTGATAGGGCGTCGCCGTTGCGCAAGCGACAAGTGCAAGCGCGGATGCGGCAACAAAGAGATGCCGCAGCGTTTGGGTTGGAGATTTAAACAATTTTGTCATGAAGACTCCTTTTCTGACGCAAACACTAGGAATATAAACCTGAATGCCAGCTGAAATTATGCATTAAACTTATGTTATTCGGACGTGCTTGACATCTCATCTTGTTGTGAAGGTAACGTGTTCAAGGGCGCCTCGTTCCAATCCAGAACTATAGAGACGCTCGCCCAAAGGGTCAGCAACGCTGCCAATCCGGCCATAATGACTCCGACAAAAAGTGGCAGTGGAGTAAATGCGGCGGTTAGCCATCCCAGTCCAACCCAAGGCAGCATCAGGAAAAGCGTCCAGAGCAAATGCGCCTTTTTTGTCCCAAATCGATGAGACTGCCGGGCGAACCAAGCCACTAATCCAAAGGGAATAATTGCAAAAACAAATAAGATACAGGTCAGCAGGAAAGCTGACAATAAATGCTCGGGCCGCGTATCATTCTCGGCAAAACCGGCGAAAAACCAAATTGCAGCGATGATGGATAATCCTGCACCAATCAAGGCCAGCGCAAATGCCAAGAGGTCTGCCCTCCGGCCAAGTGGCGCGGATAGGTCTTTCGTGTCGAGTACTGGCGTAACAGTGTCCGTCGTCATATTGCGCAGCTTATCCCTGAAACCCCTTGCTGTCACATGAAAGAGTTGGAAGCCAATGTATCAATTGTTGGACCGCAAGATTTTCACAGCTCCGTACACATCACTTGGATGTACGGACGGGGTTTCTCTTGCCTTGCCATCAGTCTCCTCACTAGGCAATTTCTGCAAATTGAGGAGTTAAAAGCGCATGGAAGAAAAGAAAAGCGAACGTTTGGAAGTCCGATTGGGCTTTCAAGAAAAATCGGATTTTGTGGAGGCGTGCGAAACCCAAGGCGATACACCCTCTTCGGCTTTGCGGCGGTTTATTCGGGGTTATGTCCGCCGTGCCGATGCGGATTTATTGGCGAGTGCTTGGCGGAGAACCATTGGAAAAAGAAAGGCTCCACTCGTGCTTGGTGTAACAGGCGTACTTGCTCTAGGTGTGATCGCATGGGCGGGCATTCACATATTTGCAAACACAACTCTCAGTGACGATGCAATTTTCTCTGCTCGCGATTGGAATAATGATGGAGTCTTACAGGCGTCAGAGCATGGCCTTCCGAATGGCCCGGAAGATCAGCCGAATGGTGTGCTGAAAGTTTTGGATTTGGATGCTTCGGGTACGATTTCCCGCGAAGAATTTGTTGCGCGTGGGCGCATGGTCTTCGCGGTCGCCCCTGACAACGGGGCACTCGTTAAAGCCGACGATCCCAGATCGACCTTTGTCGAGTTTGAATTTCGAATTGATGGGACACAGTCAAACACATTCCGAAATTCAATTGTCAATGCAGGGGATTTGGACAGACTCGTCATTTGGAATACTGACGGGACAAATTTAATTTTCGAAAAAGATGTTGCAATTCGGAGTGACGGGACATTTGAAATCATGTCTGAGACTGCGACTTTCCCTTCTTCTATGACTGTCGAAACAAAAGAAAACGGAATGACCGTTGCCAGCCCAAAAATAAAAGATGAATAATAAAAAACCCGCCCCGACCAGAGTTTTCTCTGTGCCGGGACGGGCGCTCTCCCCTCGCAGTGTACTGCGATGTTTAGTTTTTATTTAGTGAGCAATAACGGCAAGAAGCAGCAAAGCGATGATATTTGTAATTTTGATCATCGGGTTCACGGCTGGGCCGGCTGTATCCTTGTAAGGATCGCCAACTGTGTCGCCGGTCACGGAGGCTTTATGTGCTTCCGAACCTTTGCCGCCATGATTGCCGTCTTCGATATATTTCTTGGCATTGTCCCAAGCGCCGCCGCCTGCGGTCATGGAAAGGGCCAAGAACAGACCTGTTACGATAACGCCCATCAACATGGCGCCGAGTGCGGCCAGAGCCTGCTCTGTGCCCGCGATGAAATAAATCGCGAAATACAGAACAATCGGAGCCAAGATCGGTAGAAGCGATGGCTTGATCATCTCCTTGATCGCCGCCCCTGTCAGCAGATCAACGGCTTTGGCATAATTCGGACGAGACGTCCCCGCCATGATGCCGGGATCAGCTTTGAACTGACGACGAACTTCGTCGACGATAGCTGTGGCCGCGCGTCCAACGGATTGCATGGCCCAAGCGCCGAACAGGTAAGGCAGCAATCCACCGATAAACAAGCCGACGATCACATATGGATTGGTCAGGCTAAAATCGACGGTGACACCGGACAGCGGGTTGCCGTCTTGCGCGCTGAAATACAGGATGTCCTGATAATAGGCTGCGAACAGAACCAGAGCGCCGAGACCAGCAGACCCAATCGCATAGCCCTTTGTGACGGCTTTGGTCGTGTTACCAACGGCGTCAAGCGCATCGGTCGTGTTTCGCACTTCAGGATCCAGTTCAGCCATTTCAGCGATACCACCAGCATTATCGGTCACAGGACCAAATGCGTCGAGGGCAACAATCATACCTGCCACGCCGAGCATGGCTGTCACGGCTGTTGCAATGCCGTAAAGGCCAGCAAGGCTGAACGTGATGATGATGCCTGCAACGATGATCAAGGCTGGCACGGCTGTAGCTTCCATGGAAACGGCAAGACCGGCGATGACGTTTGTGCCATGTCCGGACTCAGAGGCCGCGGCAACAGATTTCACCGGACGGTACTTCGTGCCTGTATAATATTCCGTGATCATAACGATCAGGAATGTGATGACCAATCCGACAACAGCGCAGAGGAACAAATCCATGCCAGAGAATGGTGTTTCAGCAATTTCACCAAAACCGTCCAAAACGAAATGCGTGACGCCTGCAATGGCTGCGATTGACAGCACGCCTGTTGCAATCAGACCTTTATACAAAGCACCCATGACGTTGGTGGATCCTTTGCTCAATCTCACGAAATATGTGCCAGCGATTGATGTGATGATACAGGCTGCACCGATGGCCATTGGATAGACCATAAGTGTCGGCGCGATTACGGAGCCCGCAAATAAGATGGAACCGAGAACCATGGTCGCAGCGATTGTCACGACATAGGTTTCGAACAAATCAGCTGCCATACCCGCGCAGTCACCCACATTATCGCCGACATTATCCGCGATGGTTGCTGGGTTGCGTGGATCATCTTCGGGAATTCCGGCTTCGACCTTACCGACCAAATCACCGCCAACGTCAGCACCTTTGGTGAAAATACCACCGCCGAGACGGGCGAATACGGAAATCAAAGACGCACCGAGAGAGAGGGACACAAGTCCGTCAATCACGCCGCGCGCATCTGCCTTCATAGGGCCAACCAAGATCATGTAATAAACCGCAAGACCCAAAAGCGCGAGGCCCGCGACCAACATACCCGTAATGGCGCCTGCTTTGAACGCGATATTCAGACCAGCCCCCAAAGAGCTACGTGAGGCTTCGGTCGTACGCACATTGGCTTGAACGGACACCAACATACCCACATAGCCCGCGATGCCTGACAAAACCGCGCCCAAAACAAATCCCACAGGCGCAATGGCATTTCTGAACAAGACGAAAAGCAAGATTGTGACAACGACACCCACAATGGCGATCGTCTTATATTGCTTGTTAAGATAGGCTTTCGCACCTTCTTGAATAGCCCCGGCGATTTCATTCATGCGTTCATTGCCGGTGGAGGCCTTCATTAGCCCCGCACGGGTGATGATCCCGTAGAGCACAGCGAGAACGCCTGCCCCAATAATTAGATAGAGTGTCATAACAACGTCTCTCCCTTCGAAAAGGACGTACGGTCTGGACTATGCCCTTAGGCCGGTCGTCCGGTTATGTTATGAAGTTGGCCGCGCCGGTCTCCCCCGACTGCGCTTCCCCTCGCGAGTGTGAAGTTGGCCGCCATACCGATTTTGGCTCTGGCGCTTCCCTTCGCGTGAGGTTTCTCTGACCTGTGAGAACGGAGGCGTCAAGGGCTGAGGTGAATTAGCTTAAGGCTCGTAAAACGGCATCCGCAAAGGCGCGGGTGCGGGCGGCTGTTCGCCGCGTGGGTGGGTAGACGAGATAGAGGTTCATCTGAGACCAGGCATATTCGGTCAAAACCGCTTCCAGTTTTCCGCTCTCGAGCCAAGGCGCAAGGATGAAATCCGGCTCCACCATGAATCCGCAGCCATCATGAGCTAGGCCAGCCAAAAAATCGCCATTCCCCGCTAAGACGCCGACAGGCGGGTGGACGGTTCCGGTTGTGCCTTTGGGCCCCCACCACGGAATCGTGCCGGGGGATTTTAAATTCAGATAGCGCAGCGCCGGAAGATTGGCCAAGTCATCAGGATGTTCAGGACGTCCATATGTGTCCCAAAAGGCTGAGCTAGCGGCGACCCTATGACCAACTGATGTGACCTTCCTCGCAATCAGGCTGCTATCCGTCAAAACCCCAATCCGCAGCGCAATGTCGAAACCGTCCTCAACAAGATCAATTTTCCGATCAGAGAAGTCGATTTCGACTTTGAGCTCAGGATGGTCGCGTATGAATTGCGAGAGTATGGGCTGCAAAACCGTCAGGCCATAAGATAGGGGCGCAGCTATCCTAAGGCGTCCCGTTAAGGCTGAGGCGTCGTTTCGAATAGCGTTCTCCGTGTCCGCCAACTCATCCAAAATTGACTCGGCACGCTCCAGTAATTCTGTCCCCGCATCGGTCAAATGCATAGCGCGCGTTGTCCGCGTAATCAGCGTGACGCCCAATTGGGCCTCGAGATCGGACAGTTTGCGGGACAGGACGGATTTGGATTGCCCACGGTGAGCGGCTGCTTTGGAAATGGATCCCGCGCGGACGATGTCGGCAAAAATAGAGAGATCATCAGTGTTCAGCATTGTTGCTGATGATAGAACAATGATTTGCGAAATGCACGTCTTCTGTGTGGTAATAGGAACGCCTAATTCAGGGTCATCGAACAACTTAAAACGAAAGATGATCACCATGACGACTTCAGTCTTATCAAAGTCAAACCGAACCTTTGAGCAATTGGCCCAAAGATATATTCCGCCTTTCGCGCGAACAGCGTTGGCATCAGTCTTTTTATTGTCTGGATTCACCAAGCTCGGTCAGTATTCAGGTACTCAGGCTTATATGGAATCCGT
>JAHDFA010000081.1 GCA_020628495.1 Hellea sp. | reverse complement strand
GGGCTATCGCCATTCAAGCGCTGATCACCGCCGGGTTTTTGGCCTTTATCCTCTTCACCTCCAACCCGTTTGAACGGCTCAACCCTGTTCCGATTGACGGCAATGGGTTGAACCCGATTTTGCAAGACCCCGGCCTCGCCTTTCACCCGCCCTTTCTCTATTTGGGATATGTCGGCTTTTCCCTGCCGTTTAGCTTCGCAGTCGCGGCCCTGATCGAAGGCCGTGTTGATGCCGTTTGGGCGAAATGGTTGCGCCCATGGGTTTTGGTTGCGTGGAGCTTTCTGACCATCGGCATCGCATTGGGTAGTTTCTGGGCCTATTACGAACTGGGCTGGGGCGGCTGGTGGATGTGGGATCCGGTTGAGAATGTCAGCTTTATGCCATGGCTGGCCGGGACGGCCTTGCTGCATTCTATTTTGGTTTTAGGAACACGCCACAGCCTTGCGGGATGGACGGTCTTGCTGGCCATTACGACCTTTGCCTTATCCTTAATCGGCACCTTTGTCGTGCGATCCGGCATCTTGGTCAGTGTCCATGCCTTCGCCGTTGATCCGGAACGCGGCGTTTTTCTTTTGCTCTTGCTGGGGTTGGCGACAGGCGGTGCGCTGACGCTTTATGCAATGCGCTCTCACACATTGCGCGATCCTCTTCCGTTCAATTCGACATCCCGAGATGGGGCTTTAGTCCTGAACAATTTGCTTCTAACCGCGGCACTGGCGACCGTGTTCTTAGGCACCTTCTACCCGCTGGTGATCGATGGAATTAATGGCTCGAAAATCAGTGTCGGCGCGCCCTATTTTGATCTGACCTTCACCCCCATCATGTGCCTGCTCATTCTGTTCATGGGGATTGGCCCCATGTTGAAGTGGCGCATAGATACGCTCAAGCGGCTGCGCGTGCCAATCATGTTGGCGTTAAAAGCGGCAGCTATTGTCATTATCGCGACGGCCATATTCGGAAAGTCCATATTGGGCGCTCTGGCCTTGGGATTGGCGGCATGGCTCGCGGTCGGAACGGTTCTAGCCGTGGGGCGCAAAGCGAATTGGAGCCGCGCGGGATTACGCGCTCAGCCCGCCGCGACATGGGGCTTTGCCGGCGCGCATATGGGCGTCGCCATTTTCACCGCCGCCGTCACCGCCATGAGCGTTTGGTCCGCAACAGATATTGGTACGCTCAAAGTCGGCGACAGCCTTTCCCTCGGGAAATATACTTATACGTTGGACGATGTCGGCGGCGGACAACGCGATAATTATTCATTTTTGGCAGGTCAGGTATCCGTCACCAAAAACGGCGCGGAAGTCTCGACGCTTTTCACCGAAAGACGGTTCTATCCGGTCCGCAACCAAGTCACGACGGAGGCCGGATTGGACCTCTCCTTCGGACAAACGCTCTTCGCCAGCATTGGTGATGGCGACCCAGAGGGCGGATTCGTTGTTCAGGTCTATCGCCATCCCTTCGTCGTATGGATTTGGCTGGGCGCGCTCCTCATGGCGCTCTCAGGCTTTGTGGCCTTGGCGGATCGCCGTCTACGTTTACCCAAACGCAAACCTTCCCCCGTTTTGGCGGCAGCGGAATAATGTCGCTTCGTGGCCTCATCCCTCTCGGTGCCTTCATCATGCTCCTCGGCGCGCTGGCCTTTGGCCTGACACGCGATCCCCGCATTTTACCATCGGAGCTCATCGAAAAGCCCTTCCCCGAATTTGCATTGGAAAATCTTAAAGGCGACGCGGTGCTCGATACTTCCATCCTAAAAGATCAAGTCAGCCTCGTGAACGTTTTTGGGTCTTGGTGCGTCGCCTGCACGGTCGAGCACCCGCAACTTATGGTATTGCGGGATGTACCGGACCTCCAACTTATCGGGATAGATTGGCGCGACACACGAGATGCGGCCAATCGCTGGCTGGTCCGCAATGGCAATCCCTATGATCTGGTCGTTTTTGATCCGAAATCCAAACTCATCGTTGAATTAGGCGTGACGGGCGCGCCAGAGACCTTCATCGTCGATAAGGCAGGTAAAATTCGATATAAACATGTGGGGATTATCACGCCCGAGGATTGGGATGATACGCTGCGCCCCCTCGTGGAGAGCCTACAGTGAGGCTTATATTTCTCATATCGCTCTGCTTGGCAGGCACGGCTTTCGCCCAAACCTCCCAGCAGGAACAGCGCGCAAGAGATATTGGCGCGCAGTTACGCTGCGTTGTCTGCCAAAACCAGTCCATTGAAGAATCTGACGCGCAGCTCGCCCAAGATATGCGGCGCGTGGTACGAGAAGAACTCGCCACCGGCGCAAGTGATGCGGAAGTCATTGAACGCATCCGCGAAAGCTATGGCGATTACGTACTCCTCAAACCGCCTGTGCAATCAAACACCTATGTGTTATGGTTTTTCCCCGCAATTTTGGTCCTGCTCAGCTTGGGATGGTTCCTCTTTCGGCGAAGGCGAGAGACCGAACCGCTAGCCGTGGAAACCCTGTCACAAAGCGATGAAACACTTCTGAAATCCTTGATGGATGATAAGTCATGATATGGGTACTCGGTATGGCACTCGGGCTTGTCGTGAGCCTCTATCTCGCAGCTCCATTCCTTGCGCGGGACGTTGCAACCTCTGAAACAGCTGAAATTGAGGCCTATAAAAACGAACTCCGCGCGCTCGAAAACAGTGAGGAACCTGAGCAGGCCAAAAAAGCCATACTCCAAGCCCGCCTGATCAAGGCCGCTAAATCTGACCTGCCCATTGCCCGTGCGCAATCTTTCATCTTTCCTAGTCTTATCGGACTTGTTTTGATTGCCGCAACCACCGGAATTTACGCCTCGATCGGCTCTCCAAATTTCACGCCGGAGACGCGACAAGCTCCTCCGCCACTGGTCGCGGAAGCTGATACGCCAAATTTCGCAGACCTCTTACCCCGATTTGAAGCGCGCCTCGCCGAGAACCCGAATGACGCGACGGGATGGTATCTCTATGGCCGGACGCTGATGCTGTCAGGCGATAGTGCAGCCGGATTGCGGGCCTATGAAAAGGCATTAGAGCTCACGGACACACCCGAAATCCGCAAAGAATATGAGGCGGCGAAAAAATTCGCTGAACAAATCCAATCCGGCCCAACTGCAGACGATATTGCGGCGATGCAAAATCTCTCAGAGGACGACAGACAAGCCGTGATTGAAAGCATGGTAGACGGCCTCCGCGCCCGATTGGAAACCGAACCAAATGATGTTCAAGGTTGGGTGCGGCTTCTCAGATCGCGGAAAGTCTTGGGTCAGACTGATGCCGCAAAAGCCGATATCGCGAGGTTGCGAGAGGCGCTACCGGACAGGGCAGATGATATCCTCGCGCAAGCCGGATGGGTTGATTAATCCGCCCAACTTTCTTGATGATTTTGTCGAATAACGCGGCGAGCCGGACGTTTTTCCAAAAAGCTGTCTAAGCCTGATTCTGCGAATAGAACGCGAATAGTGGTTTGGTCCGCTTCGGAACATCGATCAAAATGATCCCACAGGCGTTGCGCCAAATAAAAGCGGTACAACATAACGGCGGTTTTCATCTCATGTCCCCGCCAATTGAAAGCGGCAAATCCAATCACGCGTTCAGGCTTGCCGGAGGCGGCATTTGCCGCACTCGCCTGCTCTGACAGGCACGCATTGGTAAAATCGACATGGGCCGAAAACTCTGCGCCATATTCCTCACCAATAAATCTCATCAACGCCTTTAATGTGTCCGGCAAATCACTACCCGTGAAATGATCCTGCGGAGGGTTTGTAACCGTATGCTCTTCCATGATCTCCGGTCGGTTCATGCGCTCCACCCAATTCCAAACCAGAGGTGCTGTCGACTTCATGAGAGGGGCTGGTTTCGGATCCCGCGCCAAATGCGCATAGAGCGGATTAAACAGGCCATAATCCGCAATCGTCGGCGCATGACCCAAGAGATAATAATTACCCTCCAAATGCGCATTATAAAGCGAGAGAAACTCTGCGTAGCTGGTCTCAATCGTTTCAAAGGTGTCTGGCGTGACTCCAAAGGCCATTCCCGCTTTTCGCATGCGCCCCGAGGCATGATCAAAGGCCCCCGCCCGTCCGGCCGCGTCCAAATGTGCCGGAAAAACATCCGCGAAACTGATGCGCAAAAAGTCCAAATTTTCCGCGTCAAAATTCCAACGGTAATGCATGGCGGGGCGAAGCAGCCCTTCATTGCCAAATAATTCAAAGAGATGTGCCACGGCACGTGTGACTGGATCAGCCGGGTAGAGCGGCTCTACGCTCAGCCCCTGCCCGTCCAGATAATCCAGTATATCCGTTCCGTCTTGGACAATTTTCCCATCAGGTGTTTCTATTACCGGGATAATAAAGCGCCCGATCTGTGGCATAATCTTACCAGTATACTCCGGACGACCCGCACCGCGTTCTGTTACCGGAATTCGGTTGCGCCGCATAAAGGCACGTACTTTTCCTGTATATAGCGAAGCCTGCATTCCGTAGAGGATGAAATCTTTTTCAAGCATAAAGTTCCGTTCTCGGTGAGACGTCAGTGTAGTCTGCTACGCCTGAGCGCTTTGAACACGGAATTCAAATAACGAAACTGAAAGCGGAAAAATAAACAAGTCCAATACGCGTCTACCGACAGATAGGAAGCGACCAGACCTCTATTCAATCACTTCAATAGCTGACAGACCGATAACTCCCTGCCGAGAAACGCTCATAAATTCCGCATTAGGGTTATCAGCCACTTTCCCAGAGGTCTCCCCGCCAATATTCACGGCTATGGATAATACTCTGCGGCTTTCATGGCCCAAAGGGGACTTGTGGACCACCTGCAAGCTCATCGTGAAATCCCCTGCGGCTCGCCCTGAAAATTGGATAGGCAGTTCTAACGAGGAGTCGCTATAGATAGGTATATTTTGGAGGGGTGAGAAACCTGAAATGTGCAGATTATCCGGAGCTAACAGCTCGACTGACACCGTCCCGTCTTGATAAATGTGGCTAAGCTTTGCCGTCAGCGTTTCGAATTCTCCCACCCGGGTTTTTCCATCATAATCATGGGTCAGACTAACGGCGGCTCCGGGTTTTATATAGGCCGTTTTATGGGACGCATGAGATTTGGTGCCATCAGCCTTGGTCAGATGGCCCTTGGCCATGGCAGAATGAGCGCCGGATAAAGTCAGGACGAAACTTGCAAAGAAAGAAACAAAAATACGCATATTCTATCCCGTCACTTGAACGCTGTAACAGCCATCACCGCGCTTTGAACCCGTCCCGTTCACGTTAAAAAAATCGAAGGCCTCTATCACATAATCGCCGGCCGAAAGGCGAATTTTGGAAATTTCTTGCCCTTTCGCAGAAGAGGCAGAGTCATGAACAAGCTCATTATTTTGCCATATCTTTAAATCCGGATCCCGGTTGTCATCGCCGGAAGTTTTCAGAATGGAAACTGTTACATCCGTATCCGAACTGAGATTCAGAAAAATAAATTCACGATTGCCTAGCTTATTGTGCAAGCCCGCATCATCAACTGAGCAAATTTCAGTCGCAGCCCCGTTTAATCTCACCTCTTTATAGACGGGCAACGCCGTTCGAATTGCACCGCTATTCACCTCTCCATTTCCGTTGGGACCTTCCCCGGAAATTGACTGAGCGCGCAGCAAGTCTGTTAGACCCGCATCAGTTTCGGGAAACTGAGTTCGCATCCCATCAGAGAGGGCAAAAATCGTCGAGAAAACAGAGCCGTCTTTATAAGAGTCACTGCTCATCACGGTGTATAGTGGCTCTAGGCCAACGGAAAGTTGGTCAACGCCATCAGATTGAGAATCGAAAATATCATAAAGAATTGACCCGATGGAGGCTTGACTGAACCATCCCGGATTGACGATTTGACCCGTTTCAAGGTCAAAGGAAAAGCCCGAGGATTGCCGTTCACCGGAGCTATCTTTGTAAATCGGATCGTCTAATAAAATAGCGGATAAAGCATTTCCCCAAGCTTCGCTAAACGCCACCCTTGGGTCCAATCTGTCATTTAACGAATGCAGTCCGCCGAGGGAGTCCGTCCGAGACATTCGATGTTCGAAAAAATGGCCCCATTCATGTAGAATGACGTGAGGGTCATATTCATCCGTATCGCGCCCCTCTTCGCCGAGCAGATAAATTGTACCCCCATCAATCTCCGGAAAATATGCAGACGTTCCGATTTGGCCTAAAGCCTTATTTCCGATCACAGTTTTATTTTTCGGGCTCCACCGAATTTCGAGATCAGGAAACTTAATCGCCTCATCTATCTCGGAAAAACTTTCCACTGCGAGATAAACACTATCCAGTATGGCGAAAGGTGCAGCCGCACGCGCCTCTGTGTAGGATTGCCCCGTCCAACCATGTGGAGCGTGCAGATTCCGGGTTTGACGGCTATTAGATCCTGCGCTCTCCAAACGTCCTTGCAAGGCATAGAGTTGGTTACCTTGCGTATTGTCTGTGACCTTGAAATTCCATTTTGCGGTATCATCAGACAGAAGTTGGGATTTCACTTGAATTCTTAAATCAGTATTCGCATCCACCGTAAATGCGTAGGTTCCCTTATCATCCAATGTCGTTGCGGCAATGATAGAGCCTGATGCTGACACCGCTTCGACAACAGCGCCCCGCACGGGGGATTTGATTGTATTGTCGTAATCCAATCCCGATCGGTTTGAATGCGGTACGCGGTCATATGTCACCACACCTGAAATCTGCACAGAACCATCAGAGGATGGCGGAATACTGACTGTCGGATTTTGTGATGACTCAGAAGCGCTACCACCGCACCCTGCCAGGAAAAAGAAGGCGATAACGGGCGTTATTAATTTGATATAATTCACGATTAACGCCTCTGCATGATTGCGCAGAGGGATTTGCAAATTTAGTGCCAGTCATGAGGGCGGGGATGATTTCTCTTTAAGGATAGAGGGAGACGAAAGAAGAGTTTTGGCCCCATAAGCCGCACACTTGATACCAAATGCCACAAGCATGACAGGCACGTGTGGCATTCGGATGAAATCCATACCAGAATATACATCAAGATAGTTCATTGATGGCGCACCGTTAATGAGAGAACGACCCTCGATGTAGTGGTTCATAGATAGAGGACTAAAAGATCTGCAATACACTTATTACGCAAACTTCCAAAGGGCCAAGGTTATAAGACCACCTCGAATTGCAACTGATCCAATCGGTAAATATATCGGAGCCCTCAAGCT
>JAHDFA010000080.1 GCA_020628495.1 Hellea sp. | reverse complement strand
GGGTGGTACCTCCAATTTTCCTCAGGCCGAACCGAACGCGCTGCTTGCAAGCGAATCACTGGGGATTAGCCAGGCGGAAATCCGCCAGCGGCTGTCACCATGGACGGGACTTTTTTGCCTAACACGGTTTCCAGCCATTTGCCGGTCTCCATCAGCGCGTTCAAATCCAAACCGTTCGCAATGCCGGAGCGGTTCAGCAGGTAGACCACATCTTCCGTCGCAACATTGCCCGTCGCATTGGGCGCAAAAGGGCAGCCGCCTATGCCGCCAATGGAGCTGTCAATCACGTTGGCCCCGGCAGCTATCGCTGCCCAGACATTTGCGATCGCCATATTTCGTGTGTTGTGGAAATGCACGCGCACAGGAATGGGTGCGATAATATCGGCGACTTGGCTGACGAGGTCGCTCACCTGCCCCGGCGTACCGACGCCGATTGTGTCGGCCAGTGCAATTTCGCACGGTCCCGCATCGGTCAGTTTTTTTACGATATCCAAAACCCGTTCTCCCGGCACCTCCCCGTCAAAGGGACATCCGAAAGCCGTCGAAACTGTGACCTGCGCAGTGCGGCCCTCACTCTGCGCCAGTCGGACAATTTCATTGGCCGTCTCAATTGTCTCTTCGCTGGTCTGATTTTGGTTTTTAAGCCCGAACCCATCGGACGCCACACACACCGCGCCGAATTGATCGATTCCGCACGCCAGCGCGCGTAACGCGCCGCGCTTATTTAGGGTCAGCCCAATACGGGTGACCCCATCAATTTCACCCAATTCCCGCACGACATCTTCGGCATCCGCCATTTGCGGGACGCGTTTCGGGTGAACGAAACTGGCAATTTCAATCCGTTTTGCGCCTGCCGCTACGGCGCGCCGGATGAACGCGACTTTGTCCTGCGTGGAGACAAGCGTCTTTTCGTTTTGCAGCCCGTCCCGCGGACCGACTTCGACAATTTCGACGGCTTTTGACATGCAGCCTGCTTATTCGGCGGCAGCCGCCATCTCAAGCGCAGCGTCAGCTTTAATCATATCTGCCGCTTTTTCAGCAATCATGATGGTCGGCGCATTCGTATTGCCGGACACAACATTGGGCATGATGGACGCATCGACAACGCGCAATCCGTCGAGGCCGTGAACACACAAGCGATCATCCACGACCGCCATTTCATCAGAGCCCATTTTGCAGGTCCCGACCGGATGATATTGCGTGTCCGCCCTGGCGCGGATATCCGCTTTCAAGACTTCACTATCCGTTGTTCCGGCGACATATTGCGGTTTGCCTTTAATTTCATCAAAGGCCGGTGATTCCATGATTTGTGTCATCAAATGCGCACCGCGGAGCAGCGTATCCATATCACGCTCATCTTTGAGGAAAGCCGGATCAATAGCAGGCGGCGCAAATGGATCCGCGCTTTTCAGCCAGAGGGAGCCGCGACTTTTTGGACGCAAGACGCAGACATGGCAGCTATAGCCATGTCCCCATTTCAGCTTCCGTCCGTGATCATCTACCATGGCGCGAACCATAACGAGTGAGATATCCGGTGATGGCTCGGATCTGTCCGTGTAAAGGAAACCGCCGCTTTCCGCGAGATTGGACGCGAACAGCCCCTTACGCTCTTTCCGATAGCGGAAAATTTCGCCGAGTTGACGGAAATTCCCCATGAATGAGAGACCGAAATTGTCTTTTAAGGGGGATTTGTAGGACATCACATAATCAATATGATCTTGCAGATTTTCACCCACACCCGGCAAATCGTGAACCTGTTCAATCCCGTGCGGTTCCAGCTTTTCCTTCGCGCCAACACCGGACAGCAAGAGAATTTGCGGCGAGCCGAATGCCCCGCCGGACAGGATGACTTCGCGGGCGGCATTGACGGTTTGGGAGGTTTTATCTTTTTTATATTGAACGCCTGCCGCGCGGCCATTTTCAATCAGGACTTTCTCTGTATGGGCACCCGTAATAACGGTCAGATTGGGGCGGTCTGTGACAGGGTCTATAAAGGCCCGCGCCGTTGACCAGCGCTCACCACCCTTATGCGTAACCTCATACATGCCAAGGCCTTCTTGCTGTGCACCGTTAAAATCTTCGGTAAAGGGAAGTTGATTTTGACGCCCGGCTTCGAAAAAGGCCTCATTGACTTTACCCGGCTCCGGCAGACGCGCGACATTCAATTCACCGCCTTGCCCGCGATAATCATCCGCTCCCGCCTCGCGGTGCTCGCTTTTTTTGAAATATGGCAGGACATCATCATATGACCAGCCAGCATTCCCCAAACGCGCCCATTCATCGTAATCTTCTTTATGTCCGCGGATATAAATCATGGCGTTGATGCTGGACGATCCGCCTAAAACCTTGCCGCGGGGCTGATATCCTCTCCGTCCGTTCAGCCCCTCTTGAGGTTCTGTTTCGAACCGCCAATTCCGCTTTCCTGTGACCATATTCCAGATTGTCGCACCGGGCGTAAAGACGCTCCAGTGTTTATGCGTGCCGCCCGCTTCCAGTAAGCAGACAGTCACATCTGGGTCTTCACTCAAACGGTTTGCCAAAACGCAACCGGCGGAGCCCGCACCAACAATCACATAGTCAAATGTTACAGTCATAAGTCTCTCCCCAGAGTTATGTCCTCACTAAGTCTTACGCGTCGACGGAGTCAAATTCTGGCCATCATCAATAGAAATACAGAATTGCATGCGAATGGGACTCAACGGCTAATTCCCCCATCCCACTTTACACTTTCCGCTCGCTGCGGCACGAAGCGGCTATGGCTTCGTATGACATTCTATTTTGGCTCTTCGCTATCGGCATTGGATATCTCGCCGGATCCATTCCGTTCGGCCTCTTGCTGGCGAAAGCCTCAGGCCAAGGGGATATTCGCAAAATCGGCTCCGGCAATATCGGCGCGACAAATGTTCTGCGCACGGGACGCAAAGATATTGCCGCGATTACGCTTTTGCTCGACGCGGCAAAAGCGGGATTAACGGGTTGGTTCGTACAAAATTGGTTGGGTCTGCCTTTCGGATATGTCGCCGCCTCGGCGGCACTGATTGGGCATTGCTATCCCATT
Organism: Hellea sp.; assembly: GCA_020628495.1. GTDB lineage: Bacteria > Pseudomonadota > Alphaproteobacteria > Caulobacterales > Maricaulaceae > Litorimonas. The sequence continues at coordinate 4,242 of JAHDFA010000080.1, read as the reverse complement.
TGGCTGGGCTTTAAAGGCGGGAAAGGCGTTGCGACCTTTTTTGGCGGACTTTTTGCGCTTGTCTGGCCCATTGGAATTTTGGCGGCCGTCATATGGCTGGCAACTGCCTTTATCACGAAATATTCGTCGCTTGGCGCATTGATCGCCTGTGTGATTTGCACAATCGTCAGTGTTGTTTTCCTGCCGCTAAGTCCCGGCGTGATGGTTGGCGTCATGTCGGTCGTTATTCTTTGGCGTCACCGCGAGAATATTATTCGTCTTAAAAACGGCGAAGAATCCAAGATTGGGCAAAAGGGCTAGGCCCCGTAATGCCGCGCGAGCTAAGTTTTGCTGAACGACGCGATTGGCTGCGCCTTATCCGCACGCAGAATGTCGGCCCCGTTTCTTTTCGTGATCTTATAAATCGCTATGGTGATGCAGCCTCTGCTCTAGAAGCCTTACCGTCCCTTATCCGAAAAAAGCCCGTTGACCCGCCGCGTCCCGATCAAGTTGAGGCGGAGATGGACCATGCCGAGCAAATGGGCGTGCGATTAATCTGCGCGGTAGAGCCGGATTATCCGAAATATCTGCGCGCGCTGGACCCGCCGCCGCCCGTCATTTCTGTTATCGGGCGCGCAGAGGTTCTGCATAAACCTTGTGTCGCTATCATTGGATCGCGCAATGCATCAGCCATCGGTCAGCGCTTTGCCCATGGATTAGCGGCAGAGTTGGGACAGGCGGGATATGTAATTGTCTCCGGTTTGGCGCGCGGCATCGACGCCGCCGCGCATCAAGGATCATTAGGCAGTGGGACCGTTGCAGTGCTGGGCGGCGGGGTCGACCATATTTACCCGCGTGAGAATGCTGATCTTCATGCGCAAATTCAGACAGCCGGAGCCATCGTCAGCGAAAGCCCGCTGGGATATCGTGCCACCGCGCGAGATTTTCCCCGCCGCAATAGAATCATTTCGGGGCTATGCCGCGGCGTTATCGTCATTGAAGCGGCCGAACGGTCCGGGACATTAATCACGGCACGATATGCGCTCGAACAAAATCGCGAAGTCATGGCCGCGCCGGGATCACCACTCGACCCCCGGACCAAAGGCTGTAATCGCTTGATACGTCAGGGCGCACATTTGATTGAATCGGCAGAGGATGTTATTTCTGTCTTGGAAAGTCTGCGCAGATTAAACTTGGAAGAAACGGGTGAGGGCTATTCGCCAGCCCCCTTTGACCCATCCCGCGTCGAAGCAGAAGTCGCAGATGCCAAACGGCGCGTTATGGCGCTGCTCTCGCCGACAGCAACGCCGCGCGATGATGTTATCAGAGCCTCAAAACTGCCCATCCCAATTGTAACAGCAGCCTTGCTGGAAATGGAACTTGCGGGGGAAGTCCATGTCGAACCCGACGGCAGGATAAGCCTGATTTAGACCCTTATTTGAGGCCGCCTAAAAGGCGCGCGTCACATGCTTTGACAGGACGGACTGAATATCATCCGACAAATCCGCTAAACCGCTAATATTCGCTATTGAATGCAATTCGCCCAGAAGATCGGTGATATAATTAACCGTCTCGTGTCTTCGTGCGGAGCCATCCATACTGTATGAAGATTCAAAATCGGCCTTAAAGTTATGTTGCGTTCCCATGAATCATGCCCTCTCGTAAAATGTATGGTTGTATTTAGGACCGTAACGTCGAGATTGTAAATAAATTCTTATAAAAAATTGAATTTTCAACTATTTCTTTGAAATAACAATGACACACTTTTAGGTCGCATTTCTTAAATTCTCTAACTATTAGAGAAGCGCGCGGGATTTGAGTGTCTGCAGCTGGTGTTGACTTTTTTTGGGCGCTCCCCCATGTGCCGCGCTCTTCACATATATAGAGTATCTGTATGAACCTCGTTATCGTCGAGTCGCCTGCCAAGGCCAAAACTATCGAAAAATATCTCGGCAAAGACTATAAAGTCCTCGCCAGTTTCGGCCATGTGCGTGACCTACCGTCCAAGAACGGCTCCGTAGATCCGGAAAATGATTTCGCCATGAGCTGGTCCGTCGACACGCAGTCCAAGAAACGCATTCGCGATATTCAGACCGCGCTCGGCAATGCCGAAAAACTGATTCTCGCGACCGACCCGGATAGAGAGGGTGAAGCGATCTCTTGGCATTTGCTCGAAGTGCTATCGAAGAAGAAAGAATTTAAAGGCAAGCCGGTTGAGCGCGTGGTCTTTAACGCGATTACGAAAAAATCCGTGACCGATGCCATCGCCAATCCACGGGAGTTGGATCAAGAGTTAGTCGACGCCTACCTGGCACGCCGTGCGCTGGACTACCTTGTCGGCTTTACGCTTTCTCCCGTTTTGTGGCGCAAGCTGCCGGGCGCGCGCTCTGCCGGACGTGTTCAATCTGTTGCACTAAAGCTGATTACCGAACGCGAAACCGAGATTGAACAATTTGACGCGCGCGAATATTGGTCCGTCGCAGGCACAATGACAGCGGCCAAGGGCAGCTTCCCGGCCCGCCTCGTCTCGCTCAACGGTGAAAAGCTCGATAAATTCTCATTGAACAATGAAGAACTGGCGATGAAGGCAAAGGCCGCTGTCCAAGCCGCCACGCTCTCCATCACAAAGGTTGAGGCCAAGCCCCTCACCCGCAATCCATCTGCGCCCTTTATGACGTCCACTTTACAACAGGAGGCGTCGCGCAAGCTCGGCTTCTCTGCCACGCAAACCATGCAGACCGCGCAGCGCCTATATGAGGGCGTGGATATTGGCGGCGAGACGACCGGCCTGATCACCTATATGCGAACCGACGGTATCAGCATGGTCGGCGAAGCCATCAGCGATTGCCGCGCGACGATCCAAAGCGAATATGGCGAGAGCTATCTGCCCAAACAGCACCGCGTTTATAAATCCAAAGCCAAGAATGCGCAGGAGGCCCATGAGGCAATCCGCCCAACCAGCTTTAGCCGCACGCCCGACACGCTGAATCTCTCCGGCGATATGAAAAAGCTTTATGAGCTGATCTGGAAACGCGCCATGGCGTCACAAATGGAAGCGGCCAGATTGGAACGCACTACGGTCACGATTGAGGATAATGCAAACACTGTCGGCCTGCGCGCGACGGGTCAAGTTGTTCGCTTTGACGGCTTCCTAAAGCTATACGAAGAAACGGCGCCCAAAGGCAAAGATGACGACGAGGAAAAAGACACGGATTTGCCAGCCGTCGAAGCCGGGCAATCCCTTGCCTCTAAAGATATCGAAGCTACGCAGCATTTCACACAGCCCCCGCCGCGCTATTCCGAAGCCTCACTCGTCAAGCGTATGGAAGAGCTCGGCATTGGCCGTCCGTCGACCTACGCCTCTATCCTGAAAGTCTTGCAGGACCGCGGATATGTGGAACTGGACAAGCGCCGCTTTACGCCGTCTGATAAGGGCCGCCTGCTGACGGCTTTCCTGGAAGAGTTTTTCACGAAATATGTCCAGTATAACTACACGGCGAACCTTGAAGATCAGCTTGATAAAGTCTCCGCCGGAGATCTGGATTGGCTGAAACTGCTCGGCGATTTCTGGAATGAGTTTTCGGCAACAGTGGACGGTACAAAAGAATTGCGCGTGACGCATGTTCTGGACGCTTTGAATGTCGCCCTGAAATCCGTTGTCTTCCCGGAAAAAGAAGACGGCACGCCCGCGCGGAAATGCCCGAAATGCGAAGATGGCGAGCTGTCCTTGAAGCTCGGCAAGTTCGGCGCCTTTGTCGGTTGCTCTAACTATCCCGAATGTAAAATGACACGTCCTTTCGGCAGCGACGCACCCGATGCCGCTGCAGAGGATAAAATCCTCGGACAACATCCAGAGACAGGGAAGGACATCGTCCTGAAGACTGGCCGATTTGGTCCTTATGTCGAAATGGAAACCGAGAAAAAGCCCAAGCGGACCAGCCTGCCTAAGACTTGGCCCTATGATACAATGGACCTCGAAAAAGGTCTGATGCTGATCAACCTGCCCCGCAAAATTTGCGCCCATCCGGAAGACGGCAATCAGGTCATCACAGCGCTTGGCCGCTTTGGTCCCTACATCAAACACAACACGACCTATGTCAGCCTGAAAGACCCGGACGAAATGTTCACGGTCGGTATGAATGACGCCATTGCGCGCCTTGCGGATAAGCGTGCCAACCCCGGACGCGGACGTGGCGGTAAAGTCTTGAAAGATCTTGGCAAACACCCATCCACGGAAAAGCCAATCCAGATCATGGAAGGCCG
>JAHDFA010000079.1:3447-8005 GCA_020628495.1 Hellea sp. | reverse complement strand
TGCATAAGCGGGCGGCCCGCCGAGCCTATGCGGTGCGGAATATCGGATTTGAGCAGCATGGTTCCAGCGGCAGCGGTTTCCGTCATGCCATAGCCTTCTTGGATAATAATGCCCCGCTCGCCCCACCAATGTATGAGGGCTTCGGGCACGGTTTCCGCCCCGCACAGCGCAAGATTGATCCGAGAGAAATCCGCCGTTTCCATCAAGGGCGATGCTCGCATGGCGTTATAGGCAGCCGGGACGCAGAACATGACGGAGATCCCGAGGTCCGGATTGGAGATCGCTTTAATCGTCGCATCCGGGTCAAACATGCGCATGATGACACAGGTTCCGCCGATCCAGATCGAGGGTAGAGCCGTCACATTCAGCCCGCCAATATGGAAGAGCGGCATGTTATTTAGCGACACATCATCCGGCCCCGTTTCGCCCAATCGAATGGCGGAGGACGCTGTAAAGTCGAGCATGGCATGAGTGATTATCACACCCTTCGGCGAGCCTGTCGTGCCCGATGAATACATCAGCAAGCATTGATCTTCGAGGTTTTGCGGATGGTAGTCATAGATAGGCGTGGCTGCTGAAAGGCCTTGCTCATATTCACTGTCGCCGCCAACGCCGTCGGTCATGACCCAATGTTTGACTTTCGTCAGGCCTTTTGTCGGTTCAGCGAGCGGCGCGAAGGGCGCGTCGACCAGAACCATAGCGGCCTCTGAGTCATTCAAAATGAAAGCCAATTCAGGCGGGGTCAGCCGGAAATTCAGCGCCAAGCAAATCGCGCCAACCCGCCAGCAGCCAAAGACCAACTCCATGACATCAGTCGTGTTCAGACACAGAAACGCGACGCGGTCGCCTGGCTCAATCCCTTTGTCTTTCAACATACCCGCAACGCGCGCGACGCGGTCATTCATTTGGGAATATGAAAAATCCCGACCACTGGCGAGATCATACATCGCTCGCTTATTCGGCGACATGGCTGCGTGATATTCTATCCAGTCATAAGCCTGAAGTGACATCCTATTCCCCTTATATCTGTCTTATTTGACTTAAGTTGAGACGGTTCCACGTCGGGTTGCAAGTGAATTCGAATAAAGGAAAGTTGAATAGGCACGTTATGCGCGTAGAATATCACTCATTTCAATCAAGGCACTTTCGCGATCCGGCGTGGGATAAAGCATGAAGATATGACCCATCTCTCCAAATATGGCGAGCTTTGAGAGGACGCCTGCGGATTTCGCTTTCTCAGCAAAAACAAGAATATCGGTATGTAATAAATCGACATCACCCGTGAAAATCGAGATTGGCGCGAGACCGGATAAATCGGCGAAAGTCGGACTGACGCGCGGGTCGGTTACAGGCATATCGCCTGCATAAAGTTGAGCTGCAGCACGCAAATCGGTCGCGTCGGCAAAACAAACTTCATTGCTCGGACCGTCATTGGCGGGATGGGACATCTCCAGATCGAGCCAAGGCGACATCAGCAAGATATGTTCAGGTTGAGAGAATGAATTGTTTTTACGATGTAGTGCCAAGGCCATAGCCAGATTTCCGCCTGCACTTCCTCCGCCAATTTTCACAGAATTCCAATGTTTAGCCGTATAATTAAAAACCTGATCTGCAAATAAGGTAATCTCCTCAACTTGGGCTTTTGGAGCCAGCGGGTAATCCGGCAGAACGACACTCATACCGGCCCTCTCGCTCAGCTGCGCCGCTAATCCAAAATGCAGGGACATCAACCCAAGGACATAGGCCCCGCCGTGAAAATGGACGTAAGCCGCCTCACCTGGACCGGACTTGGGATGAATGACCCAAACTGTTTGTCCATTTATATCAACTCGCTCCGCACGCTTTTTCAGACCCTTTGGACAGCTTTCACTGCGCGCTGCTTTGCCGTCCAGTGTCTTGCGGATAATGCGGTCCGCACGGGTCAGCCGCAGAAGGCTCTCAAATAATCTATAACGCAGCGTGGTCATCTAACTAATCTCATAATGGTCCCAAATGGGTCGGGCATTGCGGCGCTTATATTCCAGCGCGCTGCCGGGCCAGTTATTCGGGACTTTATCGCCTACCTTATACCAGCTGGCCTCGACTTTGGACCAGGCCAATTCTTTCAACCGCGCTTGCATTTCGTCCGAGAATTCAGCCTCGGCCTCCTTTTTCACTGTGATGCGTTTGGTCGCTTTGTCCATGAGTTGCAGGACATAACCGACCTGATTTTCCAGCTTATAAATAATCGAGCTATGGCCTGTATTTGTATTGGGGCCATAAAGGACAAATAGATTAGGAAAGCCGGAGGTCATGACGCCCATATAGGCGGTCGCCCCGTCCGCCCATTGATCGCGAAGACGGCGGCCACCTTCGCCCACAACATCAATTTCTTTCAAAAATGGGTTGGTGTGAAATCCGGTCGCATAGACAACTAAGTCATGAACCCGTTCCTGTCCGTCCTGCGTTCGCAGTCCTGCCTTAGTAAACCCCTGAATTCCATCTGTAACATTCTCAACATTGTCACGTGCCAAGGCTGGATAGATCTTATCAGACAGTAAAATCCGCCGCGCCCCAATCGGATAGTCGGGTGTCATTTTTGCGCGTAATTCAGGATCTTTGATATGTTTCCGCAAGCCAGACTTCACCCATTGCGTACCGATCCATTTACTGATGGGTTTGCCCTGAATAATCCGCCAAACGAAATACTCACCTTGCGCAAACAAGCTGAAGCGATAGAGTTTACCAAGTGAGGGAAAGCGTTTTCCAAGCCACTTTTCCAACCGTGTGTAAGCCCGGTCCTTCTTTGGAACAATCCAGTTTGGCGTACGATGATAAACCGTCAGATGTTCAACAGATAATGCAAGTTCAGGAATGAGCTGGATGGCGCTGGCGGCATTTCCAATAACAGCAACGTGCTTGCCCGCATAATCAAAGTCATGATCCCATTCGGCCGAGTGAAATTGCGCGCCTTTAAAATCGGCAGCGCCTGCTATTTCCGGCGTTTTTGGAACGTGCAATTGACCAATTGCAGAGACTAAAAACTGACTGCTCAAAGTTGAACCATCTGAAAATTTCGTTAGCCAAAGTCCATCGTAAAATGTCGCGGAGACTACCGTTTTGCCAAATTGAATATGCTCATAAAGACCGTAATTTTTCGCAATGTCTTTTTGATAAGTATGGATTTGCGCCTGCTTGGCCCATTTAAAATCCCAGGCCGGATTGGGCGCGAAGGAATAGGAATAGAGTGCGCTGGCAATATCGCATTCTGCGCCGGGATATGTATTTTCCCGCCATGTTCCGCCGACTTCATCCGCTTTTTCCACGAGAATGAAGTCGTTATCGCTGCGCTCCTTTAGCTGTACCCCCATGCAAAGCCCGCCAAAGCCTGTGCCGATGATCAGTGTTTTGCAATCCGGTTTTCCCATAGGGGGACCATAGACAAATCTTACCGCCCGACAAGCGCGGCGACGGCTTCAATCTTGTCGGCCTCCCCTGCAGGTTTGTCCCAGCGGATGCGGTGAATGCGCGGAAAGCGAAGCGCATAGCCGGATTTATGCCGTGCGCTTTCATGGGCGGAATCAAAGGCAACTTCGAACACCAGCTCTTTGGTGACTTCTTGGACGGGCCCAAATTTTTGTAATTTGTGGTTACGTATCCATTTATCGAGCAATTTAAGTTCCTCATCGGTAAAACCAAAATAGGCTTTTCCAATGGGAAGCAATTTGCCCTCCGGTCCCCAAAGACCAAATGTGTAATCGGAATAAAAGCTGGAACGCTTGCCCGTTCCGCGCTGCGCATACATTAACACGGCATCCAATAAGAACGGATCGCGTTTCCATTTATACCAAGCATGTTTAGGACGACCTGAAATATAGCTCGAAGATTTATCTTTAATCATCAAACCTTCGATTAAGCCGTTGGATTGAGCCGCCTCTTCGCGCAAAGTCCTCAAATGTTCGACATCTTTCCAGTCCAAGGTTTCAGATAGAGAAAAACGTTTTATATTCTGTGCTGCAATCAAGTCTTTTAAAATCTCTCGCCTCTTAGTCAGCGGTTTTTGCTTTAAAGACTGACCACTCAGACTGAGAATATCATAGGCCATCAAATGGGCTGGCAATTCGGTCATGAGTTTCTTTGACGGCTTCTTCTTTCCCAAACGTTTTTGTAATTGATTAAATGACCCGATTTCCTCGCCCGGTTTGACGAGCAGTTCCCCATCCAAAACAGCTTCGAAATCTACCGCGTCCGCCAAGTCCGGAAAACTATGGCTGATATCATCGCCCGTTCGGGAGAAGATTTTAACCTCACCCTTCATGGCGGCGAGTTGCACGCGAATACCGTCCCATTTCCATTCAGCCTGATGAGTGTCAGGAGTAAGACGCGACAAGTCTTTTTCCTCATCAATCGGATGCGCCAACATGACTGGAGAATAGGTCAGCACTTGGGAAATATCCGGCATATCGGCTTTGCCATCTATCCAAGCGAAAAGACTCTCATAGGGCGGCTCCAGCCCATGCCATAGCTCTTCAATCACGCCAATTTCAACGCCTGCCATAATAGCAATTGTCTTCTTCAC
>JAHDFA010000079.1:0-3347 GCA_020628495.1 Hellea sp. | reverse complement strand
TCGCCGACATAATGGCGGGATAGATCGAATAAAAACGGGTCCATCCGTTCGCTCATGAGCGTTTTTGTGAGATTGCGTTTGAACAGATCAAAAGACAAAGTTCCGGCGATTGCGGCTAGCGTCCATCCTCGATCGGGATCGGGCGTAGACCGCAGATAATTGGACAGAATGGTTTCTTTCGCCAAATTAGAATTGGTGAAATAGAGATCGTCGAGGAGTTGTGAGAAGGCTTCCACTACGCTCCGCCCTCCTCTTCCAAACCAATCAAGTTCAGGCCCTTTGCATTTATACCCTCTTTGTTGAGCGCATATTCCAGCGCTTCAACGCGGCCATGTGTGATCCAGACATCGGGGGCTTTGGTCTCTTTACAGGTCCGAATGAGATCGCCCCAATCTGCATGGTCAGAGACGACCAACGCCATCTCCGCACGTTTCTGACGGGCGCGAGCGCGGATTTGCATCCATCCGCTCGCAACTGTGGGCAGCGGGTCCTCAAATCGGCGCGACCAGCGATCATTAATTTGCGCAGGCGGGCAGAGGACAATTTTCCCTTGGAAGACGTGTTTATCCTTTCGCGGAATCTCGCTGACCATCTCCCAGGCTCCAAAATCCTGACCATAGCTTTCATAGAGTTCGGTCAATCGCTTGAGCGCGCCGTGCAGGTAGAACGGATGTTCATATCCCGCCAGACGTAAAGTCTTCATCACGCGCTGGCATTTACCCAGCGCATAGACGCCCACTATATGCGTCCGGTGCGGCAGGGTTTCCATCGACCGTAGGAGCTTCTGAACTTCTGTTTCCAAAGGGGGATGCTGGAAAACGGGCAAAGCAAAAGTGGCTTCGGTGATGAAAACATCGCAAGGCACAACCTCGAAAGGTGCACATGTTGGGTCGGGATGGCGTTTAAAATCTCCTGCTGCGACAACGCGCTTTCCCTGATATTCCAACACGGCCTGCGCAGAGCCGAGGATATGCCCCGCACTTGCAAACCAAAGCGTCACACCATTGCCGAGGTCATGTCGCTGTCCATAGGTGAGTGGCGTTTCGCCGGTTTCTTCCTTCAAATAATATCGCGTCTTCATGATCGCGATCGTCTCGGGCGTCGCCCAGACATGGCCGTGCCCGGCCCGCGCATGGTCGGCGTGACCATGCGTGATTATGGCCCGCGGCACGGCATCCGTGATGGGATCAATATAGGCGTCAGCCGGAACGCAGTACAGCCCGGCCTCTCGCACCTCCATCCATGTCTCGGGGTTGGACAAGATGTCTACCGAAGTGTCATGCCGCCATCGACCATATATTCCGATCCCGTCACATAGGAAGCGTCATCAGACAGCAGGAAACAAGCCACGGCGGCGACTTCCTCGGACTCACCAAAACGTCCAAGAGGCACCATTTTGGAATAACGCTCTTTCATTTTCTCTCGTTCTTCTTCCGGAAAATCCCCGAAAAATCCTGTTGAAATAGGTCCGGGAGAAATTGAATTCACTCTGATGTTTTGCGGTGCGAGGTCGCGCGCGAAAGACCGGGTGAAGGTGGCCAAAGAGGATTTTGTGGCGCTATAGACCGCGGATTCCGGGCCGCCCAAGAACGGCGCGACCGAGGCCGTCAACACGACACCTGCACCCTCATTTAGATGCGCTTTCAACGCCGCCATTTGCAACATCGGGCCGCGCACGTTCACGTTATTCATTTGGTCAAAAAATTTAGCCGTAACCTTTTCGACAGGCGCGAATTTTCCATATCCCGCATTGAGGAACAGACCATCCAGCCCTTTACCCATTTCGGCGATTTTCTCTTCCAACTCAGCAATATCATCCACATCGGAAGAGTCGTTTTTCAGAACCAATGCTGAGCTCGGCAGAGCGCGCCCTGCGGCATCCAGATTTTCCTGTGTCGTTCCCGTCACAGCCACATCGCCCCCTTCATCGACAATTCGTTTGGCTGTGGCCAAGCCTATGCCGGATGTTCCGCCTGTGATCAGAATCGTCTTGCCTTCAAACCTGTTGCTCATGGAATGTCCTTTCAGTGAGAGTTACCGTAGCTACGGCCCGCAGGGAGGCTGGTTCCCGTAAAATCTGAACTGTTTTGGGGAACGGCATCGCGATATCTGTGTTGAAAAGAGGTCAGAGACTAAGGAGTTCGTCATGTCATCATCAAAATCTAAAGACGAAATCTGGTCCGAATGGCGGGAACTTGTGAATATGGCGCCTCAGGAGTTGGAAGATTTTCTGGAAACGGATGAAAGTAAATCGGTCGGCGACAAAGAGAGTGGCGAGAGCACCGGCCATAAATCAGGTCGGCGCATTGTTAAAATCAAGCGCACGAAGAAAGACGAGCTGACCGATGATCAGTGGGACCATATGGCGACAGTGGTCGGCTACATAAAACGGCATTGCTCGCAGGGTGGCCCGGAGTCGGATGTCGAAACAAGCGCGTGGCGTTACTCGCTGATGAATTGGGGACATGACCCGCTGGCAGAGGGTGGCTGCGCAAATTAAAACAGACGGGGCGCTTGGCCCGTAGACAGATCATGCAGGACGAGACCGCACAAACACCCCGGACGAAGCGAATGTCTATCCCGCAAGTATTTAAAGACTGGTTTTCCGATCAGGGCTGGAATGTTCGCGACTATCAATCCGATATGGTCAACGCTTTTGCGAAGCGGCGAGATACGCTCCTGATTGCACCGACGGGCGGCGGGAAAACTCTGGCTGGCCTTCTGCCCTCTCTTATCGACTTGCATGACAAGCCTGCAAACGCGCCAGCCAAATTGCATACCATCTATATCTCGCCCTTGCGTGCGCTCACCAATGATATCGAGCGTAATTTGATGAAGCCGATTGAGCAAATCGGCCTTCCTATCGAAGTCGGTGTACGTACAGGCGATACAAAGCAGCATATCCGGGCCAAACAGAAGAAGACCCCGCCTGATATTCTTCTCACGACGCCGGAAAGCCTGATGCTCTTGCTGTCTTATGACAATGCACCAGACTATTTCGCCGATCTAAAATGCGTTGTGATAGATGAAATGCACAGCTTTTCGACCGGGAAGCGTGGTGATTTTACCGCGCTGGGCATGGCGCGGTTGAAATCTCTCGCACCCGACCACGTTCGCTTTGGTTTGTCCGCAACCATTGCAAGCCCGACAGAGGCCGCGAAATGGTTAGGCCCAACGGACCACCCCGCCGATTTAATTGAAGTGGTTGGCGACACCCCACCTGAACTGGACATTCTCGTTCCGACGGAAAAACGCATGCCACTGGGCGGGCATAATGCGCGGTTCGCGGTTCAAGATATTTACGAGGTCATCCGCAAAGCCAATTCCGTCATCGTCTTCGTCAATAC
>JAHDFA010000078.1 GCA_020628495.1 Hellea sp. | reverse complement strand
AGAACCAGCGCCGCCGCGCCGTCATTGATGGAGCTGGCATTGGCCGCTGTCACCGTGCCTTCTTTGTTGAAGACGGGTCGCAGGCTCGGGATTTTTTCGGGGCGCGCATTGGACGGGCCTTCGTCTTTGGTCACGACCGTATCGCCTTTGCGACCCTTCACGGTGACAGGCGTCAGCTCGCGGTCAAATTTGCCATCTGCCTCGGCCTGCTGTGCGCGGCGCACGGATTCAATGGCATAGGCGTCCTGCTGCTCGCGCGTGAATTGATACTCGCTGGCGATTTGATCTGCGAAGACACCCATCGCGCCGCCCTCATAAGCATCCGTGAGCCCGTCATGCATCATGGAGTCTATGACGGCCTGATTACCCATGCGCATACCGCCCCGAGCTTTCGGCAGGAGGTACGGCGCATTCGTCATGCTTTCCATGCCGCCTGCGACGGCGACATCGATGGAGCCCGCCTTAATCGCGTCATGCGCCATAATCGCGGCCTGCATACCGGAGCCGCACATTTTATTGATTGTCGTCGCCTCGGTCGAAAGCGGGAGGTCTGCGCCGAGGGCAGCTTGGCGTGCCGGGGCTTGACCTTGCCCGGCCGGCAGAACGCAGCCCATGACGACTTGGTCGACATCATCTTTGCCGACTTTGGCTTCTTCCATCGCCGCTTTAATCGCAGCGGAGCCAAGCTCCGGCGCAGTGACGTTTGAGAACGCGCCTTGGAACGCGCCCATAGGCGTACGGGCCAAACCAACAATAACAACGGAGTCTGCAGACATAGGAAAACCTCTAATAATATTTTGCGTTGTTTACTGCTGTGCCAAGGGGAATACCAGCAAGCTATCCGCGTCTATTGCAGATTAATCTTGCGCGTTAGCTTTTTCTTTGGCGGCTGCCTCGGCTTTGCGTTTCGCAATCAATGCGGCGCGTTTGCGACGAACCTCGGCTTCTTTTTGTTTCGTCAGGGACTGAGACGAGCCCATGCGCATAAACAATATAAGCGCAATAACAGCTAAAATTCCGGTTACAATATAAACGGTCATATCAGTCATCACACACTCCTTCGGTTCTGCGGGCGCGGCATAAAAAAGGCCGCACACACTATTCAGATGTGCGACCCTTGAAATAAATTCAAGATGTAAGCGCGCGGCTTATTCACCTACCTCAAATGTGATTTTTACATTGACGCGAAATTTGTCAATTTTTGTGCCTTTGATGGATGTCGTCATTTCATTGACATAAGCAGAGCGAATATTTTTCACAGTTTTGCCTGTACGCTCAACGGCGTGCTCAATGGCGTCCTCAAAGCTCTTGCTGCTCTCGCTCATTACTTCGATTGTTTTCATTACGGCCATGGTATTCTCCTTAGATAATTTACAGAACGAATACTCTTTATTAGCCTGCATGTTCCAATAAAGCGACGATTATCCCGTCCGCGTGATCCAGCCACCGCCAAGGGTTCGTGCGGCGTCATTGCGGTCTTCATAAAAGACGCAAGCCTGACCCGGCGAGAGGCCGATATCCGGTTCATCCAGCACAACGGTCATCTCATTTCCAATAAGTTTGAGATGCGCCGGCGCAGGCGGGCGGGTTGAGCGGACTTTGACGCGGATTTTCGTTCCGTCCAAATGCGCGCCAAACGTCCCCTCACCCAACCAGTTGAGATCCTCCAGCCAGAGCGTATCGCGTTCCAGCGCCTCGCGCGGGCCAACAATCACCTGTTTAGCATCTGCATCGATCCCGACAACAAATAGTGGTTCGGTCCCTGTGTCATTACCCAAGCCGAGGCCGCGCCGCTGCCCGATTGTGTAATACATGACGCCGCGATGTTGCCCCAGAACCGTTCCATCCAGATGCACAATATCACCGGGCTTGGCCGCGTCGGGACGGATTTTCTCAATCACATCCGTATATTTTCCGGTCGGCACAAAGCAGATATCCTGACTGTCCGGCTTGGTCGCAACATTCAGGCCCAGCTCTCCGGCGAGGCGGCGTGTTTCCGTCTTGTCCATATGACCCAGCGGGAAACGCAGAAAATCTAATTGCTCCGGCGTCGTAGCAAACAAGAAATAGGACTGATCTTTCCCGCCATCGAAAGCGCGGTGAAGTTCAGGTCCGTTCTTCCCTTCGACTCGTTTGATATAATGCCCCGTCGCCATACAGTCTGCGCCCAGATCGCGGGCGACTTGCAGCAGGTCCTTAAATTTAACGGTCTGATTACAGCGCACGCAAGGGATTGGCGTCGCGCCTTTCAAATAAGTATCTGCAAAATCCTCAATGACCTGCTCTCTGAAACTGCTCTCATAATCCAAAACATAATGCGGGAAGCCATGTTCTTCGGCAACACGTTTAGCATCATATATGTCCTGTCCCGCGCAACAAGCTTTTGCTTTTTGGATTGCGGCGCCGTGATCGTAGAGCTGCAGCGTCACGCCAATGACATCATAGCCCTCGCGTGCAAGCAGGGCCGCACAGACAGAGCTGTCCACCCCACCGCTCATCGCGACAACGACGCGTGTTTCGCCTTCCGACTTCGCAAAACCCAGCGAATTTCTTTGATTTTGCAAGCAATTGGCCATGCGGTTTAAAAAAATCTCATTTTATTTCAGCTTATTTCCGGCGCGATATAGGGAGCGTTCTGTCCCAAGTCGATACACAGGCAGCAGACAACGCTGAGAAAAGACTCAATAGAATCAATTCGGTGCCGAACCGTGTAAACCATTATTAACGATAATCGCGATTCCGTTAACATTCGTAAACACTTGTATCTAAACACTTTTTTGAGACTTGATTAAACTGTTTTTAAGACCCTTTCGTCATATCGGAATGAATAAGAAAAACAGGCTCATGTGGGTGGGCAAACAGATCGGGCAACAAAACATGTCAGAGCGCAAAATAAAACGCGAAAACGTTGTTATAGGACCAGAGGGCACCCCCCTGACTCTGGCCGACCTTCCTAAGCCGAACACAGTTCGCTGGGTTATCCGCCGCAAGGCCGAAGTTGTAGCAGCCGTCCGCGGTGGTCTGCTGACGCTGGACGGCGCGCTGGAACGTTACGGACTTTCTGCAGAAGAGTTTATGTCCTGGCAGCGCTCCATTGAGAGTTACGGCATTGCCGGGCTTCGGACGACGCGGGTTCAACAATATCGCTAACATTATCTTACATTTCAAAAACAGCCGCTCTTCAAAGCGGCTTTTTTTATGCCCAAAGCCCTAAATCCGTTCGAAATTTAAGAGTTTCGCAAGACGGAATTAATCGGAATTTACCACGCTTCTTCGTCAAACCTTAGGGCGCGTCCGATAAACCAGTTTAAGTGGGCAAAGACCCGAATGGTATTAGGTGAATGTGGAAGGGCGATATGCCCCAGTTTAGAGTGACATCCCCCCTGTCAGATCATGACGGCGTCAAAACATCTTCAGCATATGAGCCGGCCTGTCGGCTGGTGAGCCTTTTCACGGCCAGTGGAGACAGCGCGGAAACCGGAGATTTGGCTGTAAAGCTAGGGCGCAAAGCGGCAAGCCTGGGCGAGACTGTCCTGATATTGGACGCCATTGACGGCAAGCTGTTGAATCGGGCCGGGATTATATATGCCCGAACATTGGACGATGTCGCAAATGGCACCGCCGCGCCGCGAGACGCACTTTATGTCACATCAAATGAACATTTTACAGCCGGCGCAGTTGGCGAAGGCGGATTGGAAAATGCTCTGGGTGTTCTGACCGCACTGTCCCTTTCTTATGATTGGGTCTTTGTCGTGCCAAAAGCAGGATGCGAAACCGGACATGTGCGTTTGGGTCAAGCCTCTGACGTGTCAGTCATGTCATATAACACGCAAGGTGACCAATTTATGCGGGCCTATTGGATGATTGACGCCTTGCGTCGGCGCACGCCAAAGTTTGATCCGCTGATTTTGTCCACGGGTGAAAAATGCGACGCTGTCGAAACGGCTTATATGTTATCCGAGACCGTTCGGGAACATTTAGGTGCGCCCCCTCCCTATGCCGGACATATCGATGATCTTCATATTGAGACGAGACTGCTGGAACAATTACGTCAGTATGCAGCCCGCCGCGCGGTTGCATAATACGTCATTTAAATAAACTGCAGATGCTGCGAAGGATTTTCCGCGGTTATCCGTGTGTCTTAGTGTAACCCCTCTTATGGAGACACAAAATGACACATATTTTACTCAAGACGGCTTTGATTGCCTCAGGCGCTGCATTGCTGATTGCGGCCGGACCGAAAGCCGACCTTAATCAGGACGGCGAGGTCACAAAGGCCGAATTCACACAAGCCGCACAATCCAAATTCTTCGCAACAGACGCGAATAATGACGGGTTTTTAAGTCAAGACGAGCGCAGATCTCATCGCGAGGCCATGCGGGAAAATCGTAAAGACAAACGATTTGAAAAACTGGACGCGAATGGTGACGGCCTTCTCTCCCGCGATGAAATGGACGCCGCAGGAGACAAGCGCAAAGATCGCCGTGACGCCATGCGCGCAAAAGCACTGGAAAAATTCGACACAAATCTGGACGGCAAGCTGAGCGACGCCGAGCGCACCGTTATGAAAGCTGAGAGGCAGGAAAAACGGGGCGCTAAGAAAGCTGAATTGAAAGAAAAACGAGCAGATCGTCCAAAAGTCGACGCGAATGGCGACGGTTTCGTGTCCATGGACGAGCATATGGCCGTTTCAGAGCAGCTTTTCGCCCGCATGGATGCAAATGGCGACGGGGTTTTGACCAAGGGCGAAGGCCGGAAGCGCAAAGGTAAGCGCGGTCAGAAACGCGGAAGATAAGGTCTGGCACACGACCCTGATATTGATCTTCTGCCCGGGCTACGGGCAGGAGAGTCCTCCGCGCTGTCGGCGCTGATGGACCGGCATTTGAATCGTTTGCATGGCCTTGCCTGGCATATGACGGGAGACAGATCGCACGCCGAAGATATTGCGCAGGAAACTTTTCTGCGTTTTTGGCAGGCGGCGCCCGGATGGAAAAAGGCGGGTGATGCCACCATGCTGACATGGTTGAGACGGGTTGCGACACGGCTTTGCATAGACGAGAAACGCCGGATGCGCCCTGTTTACACCGACCTTATCCCTGAACGGACTGACCCGACTCCCCGTGTGGATATTGAATTGGTCAGAAGCGAAACCGCACAACGGGTTCAAAATGCTATATTGGACTTGCCTGAACGCCAACGCGCAGCGTTGGTTCTGTCCTATTACCAGCATCTCAGTCAGAAAGACGGGGCCGCTGTTATGGGATTAAAAGAGAAAGCCTATGAGAGCCTGCTCTCACGTGCGAAATTGACTTTGAAGCAAAGATTATTGCCTGAGAAAGAGAGTTTGAGACAATGACAGAGCTCGACACACTTCTGAATGAGAATAGCGCTCCAGCGGTTGCGAAGACTTTGTCTTCTCGCATTTTGGCAGCTGCCGAAACCGCAGAACCTGCAAATGATAGAATTGAGCGTCGGTCAATTTGGGCAATTGCCGGGGTCGCCGCTATGGCAATTATGGCGGCGACATTTCTTTTCCTTCCCAGCGCAGACCCTGTGACCGAATGGGAGCAGATTGCGGATACGTCCGGTTTTTCCGATCTCTATGAATGGGTTGAGGGTGACGACAGTTAGGTCAATAAAACCAATGCGGCGATGATACCGACAAAGATGGCGATAATGACGACTTTGCTGACCCATCGGTGTTTGCCTCCGATTTCGGGCGTTTGTTCAGATGTGCGCGCGGCATGATTATCGACCATTTGGAACTCCCTTTACGTTGAGTGTTATCGCTACAACGCATAAGAGGGGCAAATGGATCAAATTATTCTCGAAAATAAGGGCGCGTTTTATTACTCGCTGATTGGTCTGTCGCTCCTCGTCATGTCCTTGCGGCCCGCTTTTAAGAAAAAGCAATTCATCAATATCCCGGTTCTCTATATTCTGGTCGGCATCTTTATGGCCCGAATCGGCCTGCCCTTGCTGACCCCATCAAGTGGAGATTTAGCCGTTTTGGTTATTGAGCGGGTTTCAGAGATTATTGTCATTATCAGCCTTGCCGGGGCGGGACTGGCCATTGATGTTGGTACGAATTGGCGGCGCTGGATTCCCAGTTGGTGTTTGATCGGCATTGCCATGCCGCTGACAATAGCCGCTATTTTTTTGCTAGGATGGCAGGTCGCGGGACTCGGCATTGCTGCATCAGTTTTACTCGGTGCATCCCTCGCCCCGACAGATCCCGTCTTGGCGCGGGCGGTCCAGGTCGGCGGTCCCGGGAAAAAGCAGGACGGCGCCCGCGTCGCACTGACATCCGAAGCCGGACTGAATGACGGATTGGCCTTTCCCTTTGTCTGGATGGCCATTGGCTTGGCTGGCGCGGCAAGTGTCAACGCATTCGATTGGACTCAATGGGTTCTCTATGATGCAATTTATCGGACCGCTGCCGGGGTTTTGGTCGGCATAGCCTGTGGCTGGGTCGTCACGAAAGTCTTATTCGGCCCCTTGGGTGATGCCACGAATGAACGCGGAAATCCGGTCATTGTCTTGCTCTCAGCCACCTTCATTGCCTACGGCTTTGCAGAATTCGTTCACGGTTATGGTTTCCTTTCTGTCTTTGTCGCCGCGCGGGCAGGTTTGGTGTTTGCGCAAAATACCAGTGCCGAGCCCTATGAACATATGGCCCATAACATTGCCGATCAGATAGAAGCCGTGTTGATGGCCGTCCTGCTACTCTGGTTCGGAGCCTATGTCGGCGCAGAATTATGGTCGCAATGGACGTGGTCCGATCTGGGCATTGCACTGGCCATATTATTTATCGTTCGTCCGATCATCGCATTCGCATCCATGATACGCACCTGCGGAAATTGGCGGGACCGATTGAAAGTCAGTTTTTTTGGCATACGCGGTATGGGATCAATTTTTTATATCGCCTTTGCCCAGAGTCATGCTGATATTGTCGGCATTGACTCGGTTTGGCGCATTGCCGGGCTGACCATATTGCTCTCCGTGATTGTTCACGGGACGCTGGCTGATCACTTCATGGAACTGGGCGAAGAAACGTCCGCATAAAAAAAGGCCCCTTGCGGGACCGTTTTTCATTTTCGTTTTCGGAGACCTATCCGGCCTTGCGGGCCATCGCTCTCTCGGCTTTGGCTGCCATGCGACGCGCCTTGATCCGCTCGAAACTGTCCAGAGCATCCAGAGAAACTTTTAGCTGTGCCGCCAATTGACCGCTTTGCGCGCCGATGTCACCCAATGTGCGACGCAGATTTTCTTTACGGGCAATGACGGATTGGGCGTAGCTGCCATAGGCGACATAGCCTTCTTTATGCGCATTCGCGTCGACTTCATCTTCCGGAACGCTTTCATTGAGCTTACGGATTTGACGTTCCAAATCCTCGCGCGTGGCTTCCAACACCGCGACGCGTTTTTGCAGGTCTGCAATTTGGAACCTTGTCTTTGCGATATTCCGTTCACTTGAATGCGCCATAAAAATCTCCACCCTGAAGGTATCACCTAATACCCGACATATATTGCTGGAGGGGCGAACCGGGGTTTTCCCCGTGTCCATCCCTCGCCATTCGAAGATTGTCATACGCCATTAAGTTTACGGTTCGGTGAAAAAGCGTGGTTAAGCGGATATGAAGCGCTTTTTGAAATTTCAAACAGCTCGTTTCGGAACCGAATCTGAAATGCCCTATATGCAACTTCCTAACGAAGACGTTAATGTCGTTAACACTTGATTTACGGAAAGGCCCTACTCCAGACATTCCATTAACTATATCTCGGCGGTTTTCGGGATTGTGATTCGCCTGGGAGGGGACAAAAATGCGAGTTCTTCTAATTGAAGACGACATGGCCACGGCACAGGGCATCGAATTGATGCTCAAGACTGAAGGCTTCAATGTCTATACAACAGACCTCGGTGAAGAGGGCGTCGATCTCGGCAAACTTTATGATTACGATATCATCCTGCTTGACCTGAACCTGCCGGATATGCCGGGCTTTGACGTCTTGAAGACGTTGCGGATGGCCAAGGTCAACACGCCAATCTTCATTCTGTCCGGTACATCCGACATTGACAGTAAAGTCCGCGGTCTTGGGACCGGTGCTGACGACTTTATGACCAAGCCTTTCCACAAAGACGAACTCGTTGCGCGTATCCACGCCGTTGTTCGACGCTCCAAAGGTCACAGCCAGTCCATCATCACGACGGGCGACATTAAAGTGAATCTTGACGCCAAAACTGTTGAAGTTGGCGATCACCGCGTTCACCTGACCGGTAAAGAGTATCAAATGCTCGAGCTTCTGTCTCTGCGTAAGGGCACGACCCTCACGAAAGAGATGTTCCTGAATCACCTTTATGGCGGCATGGACGAGCCGGAACTCAAAATCATCGACGTATTTATCTGTAAGCTACGCAAGAAGCTCGCAGCCGCCACACAAGGCGAGCACTATATCGAAACGGTTTGGGGCCGAGGCTATGTCCTGCGCGATCCATCCAAAAATAAGATGAGCGCCTAGACGTCATCACCTAAATATCGGGTAGCCTCCCCTACCCTCAAAGAACCCTGTCCTTGAGGCAGGGTTTTTT
>JAHDFA010000077.1 GCA_020628495.1 Hellea sp. | reverse complement strand
AGAAATATTTCGATGAGGCCCATGAGAGCCCTTGGAATATGCGCTTGCCGCTCGTCTTGCTTTCAATTGGCGCGGTCATTGCGGGTGCAGTCTTCTACAAATATTTTATGAAGGACAAAGGTGGCTTCTGGCACGGTGCTTTGCCGGGCTATGCAGGCGACAGCCATGCGGCTATTTCAAATACTCTCTTTGCTGCTGCGGAAGGCGGATATGAGAGCAGCTATGAGTCAAAAGGATTTATCGACTGGCTGCTATTCCGTCCGGTTCACGGCTATCCTTATTGGGTTTTACTTCTACCGCTCGTAGCGTCTGTGACAGGTTTTATCATTGCATGGTTCATGTATGTGCGCGGCAGCGTTCAGGCCAAGATCGACGAAGTTGCAGAGACGGGCGGCTCGCCAATTTATAATTTCCTGCTCAATAAATGGTATATTGACGAGCTTTATGACGCGACAGTTGTACGCGCCACACGCAAACTTGGTGACCTGTTTTGGAAAGTCGGCGATGTCCGTATCATTGACGGTTTCGGACCAAACGGCGTTGCGAGTTTTACGGCAGGTGCAGCCAAGCGCGTGTCCAAGCTCCAGACCGGTTATTTATATCACTATGCCTTCGTTATGTTGCTCGGCGTTGCCGTGCTGATACTCGTCGCATTCCGCGGAACAGCGGGAGGATAGGACTGTGTTAGAAGATCTCCCAATTCTGAGTTTTATCACATTCATCCCGCTGGGTGGAGCTCTGCTGCTTTCGCTGTTTGCATGGCTCGGAAAAGCCGATGGACGCGAGCAATTGGAGCGTAATGCGCCCCGCGCCGCACTCGTAATTTCGATTGCGGTCCTCATTTTGTCTATTGTCATGACGCTGGACTTTGACAGCTCCAAAGCCGGGTTCCAATTTATGGAAGACACGCCTTGGCTAGGCGGCGGTATCGAATACCGCGTCGGGGTGGACGGAATTTCCGTTCTCTTCGTCCTATTGACCGCGTTCCTGACGCCGTTTTGTATTCTGGCATCCATGACATCGGTGAAGAAGCGGATGCTGGAATATATGATCGCGTTTCTGATTTTGGAAACGCTGATGATTGGCGTCTTTGTTTCGCTTGATTTGATTTTGTTCTACCTCTTTTTTGAGGCCGTTCTTATCCCGATGTTCATTATCATTGGTGTCTGGGGTGGAAAGAACCGGGTATACGCGTCCTATAAATTCTTCCTCTACACACTCCTTGGCTCCGTCCTCATGTTGGCGGCTATCCTCTGGATTTACTTCTACAGCGGAGAGCAACTCGGCGAACGGACAACAGATATGCGCGTCCTGATCGAAGAGTTAAAGATACCGGGCGGCGTTCAAACATGGCTCTGGCTGGCATTCTTCTCCAGCTTTGCCGTGAAAATGCCAATGTGGCCTGTGCATACATGGCTACCTGATGCCCATGTGGAAGCCCCGACAGCGGGATCTGTTATTCTGGCGGGGATTTTGTTGAAACTGGGCGGCTATGGCTTTCTGCGCTTCTCGATCCCGCTCTTTCCGGAAGCCTCGCTGAATCTCGCGCCCATCATATTCTGGATGTCCGTGATTGCGATTATTTACACATCTCTGGTGGCCTATCGACAGAATGATATGAAAAAGCTGATCGCCTATTCCTCCGTTGCCCATATGGGTTTTGTGACCATGGGTATTTTCACGTTTAATATGCAGGGCATTCAGGGCGGGATTTTCCAAATGCTCAGCCATGGCGTTATTTCCGGCGCGCTCTTCTTTTGTGTGGGCGTCATTTATGACCGTATGCATACCCGCGAAATTGCCTCCTATGGCGGTTTGGTCAGCAAAATGCCGGTTTATGCG
Source organism: Hellea sp. (assembly GCA_020628495.1). Classification (GTDB taxonomy): domain Bacteria; phylum Pseudomonadota; class Alphaproteobacteria; order Caulobacterales; family Maricaulaceae; genus Litorimonas. The sequence goes on along the minus strand of JAHDFA010000077.1, from coordinate 6,766 downwards.
GCCTTCTTCCTGCTCTTCACCATGGCCAATGTCGGTCTGCCCGGCACATCCGGTTTCGTCGGCGAAATCCTGACAATGGTTGGTGCCTATCAGGTCAATCCGTGGATCGCCTTTGGCGCCGCCTTTGGCATGATATTGTCCGCCGTCTACGCACTGCATCTCTATCGCGAAGTCATTTTCGGCGAAGTCGTAAATGAGAAGCTTGAGGGTATTTTGGACGTGACGAAAACGGAAGCCTTTATTCTCGGGACTTTGGCTTTCTTCACCATTTTACTCGGTATCTATCCGTCACTTATCACGGATGTGACAGCGGCCTCTGTTGAGAAATTGATTGCAGATTTTAATACGGCGCAAATCGCGGCGGGAGTTCAGTAATGTTCCAGACTGTTTCCACATTCCTGCCTGAACTTTTTCTAGCGGTCACAGCATCTCTGCTTCTGGGCTTTGGCTTATCCAAATCCCAAGACAGATCCGTTATTGTCCGTTATATTTCGGCGGGCATTTTGGTTGTCTTTGGTTTGATGGGCTATGCGCTCGACCGTCCGGACGGGACGGCGTTTTCAGGTCTTCTCTATAATAATGATTTCAGTGATTTCCTGAAAGCGATCATTGGATTGTCCGCAGCCGCAGCGCTTTTGCTGTCCAAGCATTATTTCCAATCGGAAAAACTTGACCGATATGAGTTTTCCGTTCTGACGCTTTATGCTGTGCTTGGCATGTCCATCATGGTCTCGGCGAATAACCTGCTCTCCATGTATATCGGCATCGAGATGCAATCGCTCGCGCTCTACATTATGGCAGCCTTTAATCGGGACAGCTTGCGGGCGTCAGAGGCTGGATTGAAATATTTCGTCCTCGGCGCATTGTCCTCAGGCTTGCTACTCTATGGCGCGTCCATGGTTTACGGCTTTACCGGTTCACTCGATTTTGTAACCATACGCGCCTCCATCGAACTTTCCGGTCCGACGACAGGGGTTATTGCGGGCATGGTCTTCCTGCTCTGTGGTTTGGCGTTCAAGATTTCCGCCGCACCGTTCCACATGTGGACGCCGGACGTTTATGAAGGCTCTCCTACACCCGTAACGGGGTTCTTTGCTGCGGCACCAAAGCTCGCTGCCATGGCTATCATTGCCCGCCTCATCGTCGTGCCCTTCGGCGACATTTTAGGGCAGTGGCAGCAAGTCATCATCGTCTTGGCGATCTTGTCGATGGTTGTCGGGGCACTCGGCGCGATTGTTCAGACAAATATCAAACGCCTGATGGCTTATTCTTCCATTGCAAATATGGGTTATGCTCTGGTTCCGCTTGCCGCGGGAACAGTCGCTGGGGTCCAAGGCATGCTGATTTTTATGGCGATTTACATCATCACGGTCATCGGTGTGTTTGCGACAATCCTTCAAATGCGCTTGCGGAACGGTATGGTCGAACAGATCAGCGACCTTTCAGGACTCTCAAAGACCAATCCCGGGATGGCGATTAGCTTTACAATATTGATGTTCTCATTGATCGGTATTCCTCCGCTGCTCGGTTTCTTTGGTAAGCTCTATGCCTTCTTGCCGGCATTTGAAGCGGGTTTGTGGTGGTTGGCGCTTATCGCGCTCGTCGCTTCTGTCATCGGTGCGTTTTATTATCTGCGCCTGGTCAAGGTGATGTGGTTCGACGAGCCGACTCGCGAATTTGTGCAGGCCCCGCATTTGGTACGTGTCATTACGATTATATCAGTCCTGTTGACGTTCCCGTTGCTTATAATTCCCGGTATTTCGGGCGCTGTTATTGGCCTTGCCGAAACTGCCGCGCAGGCACTTTTCGTCCAATAAACTGAGATCGCATCAGTTGAAGTTCATCCAATATGACAGTCTTGGCAGCACGAATATTGAGGCTGCCAGACTGGCCGAACGGGGAGAGCGCGCACCTTTCTGGGTCCGAGCGGGTCGCCAGACAGAGGGGCGCGGCCGCCGCGGTCGGGATTGGGTGTCGCCTGAAGGAAACTTTTACGCGACGGCCTCCTATGCCTTTGACGGCCCAGCTCAAGATGCCGCGAAGATTAGCTTCGTCGCCGCAATTGCGGTGGCAAAGGCGCTTTCAACCTACGCACTAAAAACACAGCCGAGCTTGAAATGGCCCAATGATGTGCTGCTGGATGGCCGCAAAGTTGCAGGCCTTTTACTGGAAGCTAAATCAGAACGCGTTCTCGTCGGAATTGGCGTGAATCTTGTTTCCCATCCTGAGGGCGGGAATATTCCCGCCACACATTTATTAGAGCACATAGACCCGGTGGCACTGGACGCAGATGAAACTGAATTTACGGGGGCTGAAGGGTTTCTAGCCATTCTCGCGCGCTGCTTTGATACGGCCTATCGCAAACATATCGCCTACGGGTTCTCCGCAACCCGCGCAGACTGGACCGCTTTGGCATCGGGATTGCCCGGACCTGTAACGGTTCGCTTGCCGCAAGAGACTTATGCGGGACAGGCGGAGTCTTTGCTTGAAAACGGGGCGTTGCGCGTGAGGCTGGAGAATGGCACGATAAAGGACGTCCATGCAGGCGACGTTTTTTTTGGAAGCTGAACTATGCTGCTGGCAATAGATAACGGGAATACGAATATTTTGTTCGCTGTCCATGACATGGATACGGGCTGGCTTTTTGAATGGCGGATTGCGACGGATCCCTCCCGCACGGCGGATGAATATGCGGTTTGGTTTCATCAGCTGCTGGGTATGGTGAAGCTGACATTCAAGGATATTTCCGCCTGCGTAATTTCATCCGTTGTCCCGCAATCCATTTTCAATCTGCGCAATCTTGCGCGTCGGCATTTGGAAGTTGAACCTATTATCATTGGCGAAGAGGGGGTGAATGTCGGGATTGGCGTGCGGGTCGATAATCCGGAGCAGGTCGGCGCAGATCGTCTCGTGACGACATTAGGGGCCGTTCAGCGTTATAACGGACCGCTCATCATAATTGACAGCGGAACAGCGACAACTTTTGATGTGGTCTCCGGCGATCGTCATTTTGAAGGCGGCATCATTGCGCCCGGCATTAACCTCTCCATGCGCGCTTTACATGAGGCCGCGGCACAACTGCCGCGCATTGAAATCAAAAAACCGGATGCGGTCATTGGCAAGAATACAGTCTCGGCCATGCAATCCGGTGTGTTCTGGGGCTATATTGGACTTATTGACGGTCTGGTTCGGCAAATCCAAAAAGAAGATAGGCGCGAGTTTACAGTCATAGGGACGGGCGGTGTGGCCTCTCTCTTCGCGGGCGCTAGTGAGACAATTCAGCACTATGACTCGCAACTGACGATTGATGGTCTATATGAAGTCTGGCGGCTTAACCGCTCTGCGGTTTAAAACGGGCCGCTCTCATCTGGATACGACGCGAAACGGCCTCTCGCTCCACACAATAAAGTAAGATTATGACAAAACAAAACAGTGAAGACGAATACGTCTTCCTTCCTCTCGGCGGGTCCGGGGAAATCGGTATGAACCTGAATCTTTTCGGGTTCGGCCCCGAACGTGATCGCAAATGGATTATCGTTGATATGGGCGTCACATTTGGTGGTCCGGACACGCCCGGCATTGATATCATCATGCCGGACATTGATTTTATCGAACAGAACCGGCGAAATATCCTCGGCATCATCCTCACACATGCCCATGAAGATCACATGGGAGCCTTGGCTCGCCTTTGGGACAGGATTCGCTGTCCAGTCTGGGCCACGCCGTTTACAATGTATTTGGTAAAAGACCGTCTCGCAGAAGCAGGGATTTTAGATGATGTTCCGCTTAATCTCGTTGAACTTGGCGGAAACATTAAAATCGGACCGTTTGAAATCGATCTGATAACGCTGACCCATTCTATTCCTGAACCCAATGCTTTGGCGATTAAGACGAAGCTGGGCACGGTGCTCCATACGGGGGATTGGAAGATTGATCCGGCTCCGCAAATTGGCGATCCGGTAGATGAGAAAGCCCTGCGCCAACTCGGCAAGGAGGGCGTGCTGGCTATGATTTGCGATTCGACGAATGTCTTCACACCCGGTGAAGCAGGGTCGGAAGAAGGCGTGCGGGAAGAGCTGACCAAGTTAATCGCGGAATATGACGGGCGCGGCGTTGCCGTGGCCAGCTTTGCCTCTAATGTCGCGCGGTTAGAGTCCGTCATGATGGCGGCGCGGGCGAATAATCGTTCAGTCTGTCTGATGGGCCGTTCCATGAAGCGCATGACGGCGGCGGCAAAGTCCATCGGATTACTCGAAAATGTCGGCGCTTTGTTGTCAGAGGATGAAGCTCAAGCCATGCCGACAGCGCATGTGCTTTATCTTTGCACGGGCAGCCAAGGCGAACCCCGCGCGGCGCTCTCCCGCATTGCGAATGGCGAGCATCGCAGCGTCAAATTCTCAAAAGGCGATGTGGTTATCTTTAGCTCGAAAATAATTCCGGGTAATGAGAAGGGGATTTTCGCCCTTCAAAATGCCCTAGCGGATGACGGCGTTGAGATCGTAACAGAAAAGATGCGCGACATTCATGTCTCCGGCCATCCTTGCCGTGATGAACTCGCGCAAATGTATGATTGGGTCGAACCGGAAATCGCAATCCCTGTTCACGGCGAAAGACGTCATTTGTTGGAACATGCAAAACTTGCAAAGTCGCTTGGCGTCAAGCACGCCTATCCACCCCGCAATGGCGAGATGATCTTGCTGGCGCCAAAGGGGCCGCAAGTTGTCGATATCGTCGCGTCAGGGCGTTTGCACCAGGATGGAAAAGATATTGTTTCGGCGTCTGATGAAGGTTTACGACTGCGCCGAAAAATGGGCTTTGCCGGCCATGTTTCGGTCAGCCTCGTCGTGGACAGCAAAGGTAAGATTGTCTCCGGTCCTGAGCCGCGCGCGAGTGGTTTTCCGGAAGGTAAAAATGGCGAATTGCTTGACGGATTGCTGGATGATGTCGCAGATGCCGCCGAGGATGCCTTTTACGCGCTCAGCCCGCGTGCCAAACGGGATGAGGATGTGATAGAGACCAAAGTTACTGCTAAGGTCAAACGCGCAATCCGGGACCGGACGGGTAAACGTACATTGGTCGAAGTTGTTGCACATAAGGTAAAGTAAGATGGATGATGATTTCAAACTCGGTGCCATGAACCATGTGGGTGTCGCCGTGCCGGATATGACTGAAGCAATCGCATTCTACCGTGACGTTATGAGCGCTACGGATATCACCGAGCCAAAAGTCCTCGCACCGCAAGGCGTCACTTACGCCTTCGTCAATCTTCCAACAGGGCAGGTGGAATTGATCGAGCCCTATGGTGAGACATCTCCTATTTTAAAGTTTTTGGAGCGTAATCCAAAAGGCGGCCAACATCATATGTGCTTTGAAGTCGAAGATATTCATCACGCGAAATCAGTTATGGAAAATCGCGGCATGCGAGTGCTGGGTGAGCCGCGCATTGGCGCGCATGGAACGCCCGTCGTTTTCTTACATCCAGGCGATGCAGGAGGTGTCTTGATAGAACTGATGGAAATCCACAAAGAGCATTAGCATGAACCTGTTTTCGGCATTTGTCGTCTGGCTCATCATTTGGTGGCTGACGCTATTTATTATCCTGCCCATTGGAATCCGCGGTCAGGCCGAGGAAGGTGACATTCTTGAAGGTTCAGAACCAGGCGCGCCGCACACGCTCGATATTAAAAAGAAGTTCATTCAAACGACAATCATAGGCTCTGTGCTTTGGGTTTTGACATGTCTTCTGATTGTTTCGGGAATTATTGATTGGGCGATGTTGCAAAATCTGTTCAAACGTTAATTTTATAGTAAACGCCTTGTTAAGACATGGCTGCAATTGAAATGCTTGTCGCGTCACCGGGGCTCGTCTATGCCCGCCAAACATCGTAAATTTTAAGAGTCCGCTCAATGCGTCTGTCCCGATATTTTCTGCCGCTCCTAAAAGAGACGCCCTCTGATGCGACGGTCGCGTCCCATCGATACATGTTGCGGGCGGGGATGATCCGCCAGAACAGCGCAGGTATTTATACTTGGCTGCCACTGGGTCACAAAGTTCTCAAAAAAATCGAGCAGATTGTTCGTGAAGAACAGAATAAGGCCGGCGCCATCGAAATGTTGATGCCGACCATTCAAAGTGCCGACCTTTGGCGGGAAACAGGGCGTTACGATGCCTATGGTCCCGAAATGCTTCGCATTACGGATCGGCATGATCGCGAAATGCTATATGGCCCGACGAATGAGGATATGATTACTGACGTTTTCCGATCTTTCGTACGGTCCTACAAAGACCTGCCAAAAATGCTTTATCACATTCAGTGGAAGTTTCGGGATGAACGTCGTCCTCGCTTTGGCGTAATGCGCGGCCGCGAATTTTTGATGAAGGATACATATAGTTTTGATCTGACCAAAGAAGATGCGGTGCGGTCTTACAATAAAATGTTCGCGGCCTATCTGAACACATTCGCGCGCCTTGGAATTAAAGCCGTCCCCATGAAAGCGGATACCGGCCCCATTGGCGGTGACCTGTCGCATGAGTTTGTCATTTTGGCCGAAAGCGGGGAGAGTGAAGTCTTCTGCCATAAGGATCTGGTCGAAATGGCACCTCCGGGTGACGTCGATTTTGAGGGCGACCTCAGCCACATTTTTGAAGAACGCACCTCGCTCTATGCTGCGACCGAAGAAATGCACGATGCCGAAGAATTCGCGAAAATACCGGCTGACAAACAACTCACCGCGCGCGGGATTGAAGTCGGTCATATCTTCTATT
>JAHDFA010000076.1 GCA_020628495.1 Hellea sp. | reverse complement strand
GCTTCCATGACGAACTCTGCCGCTTCCTGTGTTGTGATATGTTCGAACACGACTTTCAGTCCCGGATGTTCTTTGATCAAGCCAACCATGACTTCGTCAATGAAAACGGCTTCGCGGTCGAAAATATCGACGTCTTTATGGGTGACCTCGCCGTGGACGAGCAGCGGCATGCCGACATCTTCCATCGCGTCCAAAACGTCATGAATATTTTTGACGTCTGTCACGCCATGGGCGGAATTTGTCGTGGCATTGGCCGGATACATTTTGGCCGCCGTGAACACGCCCTCTTCTTTCCCGCGGCGCATTTCATCCGGATCCATATTATCCGTCAGATAGGCCGTCATGAGCGGCGTGAAACCTAGCGAGGGATCAACGGCGGCCAGGATACGGTCGCGATAGGCGCGACCCGCTGCAACGGTGGTGACGGGCGGTTTCAGGTTCGGCATGACAATCGCGCGGGCAAATTGGCGAGCCGTATGGTTCACGACATCCGCGAGCATCGCTCCGTCGCGCAGGTGAACATGCCAATCATCAGGGCGGCGGATCGTAAGTGTATCAGTCATGGGGGCGGGTTAGCGAAGCGCGGGCAGGGGGTCTAGATGCGGGGCGCATTTTATCTTTTGAAGAAAGAGCTTAATCATTTTGACTTTCCTCCACCGCGACGCGGGGGAGGTGCCATGAGCGCAGCGATTGGCGGAGGGGGTATCGCGCGTCTGCGCGATCAATATATGTGATTGAGTATTTATCATAGTCTTTTGGCAGCGCAGACGCGCTGCACCCCCTCCGACCCTAAGTTTTTTTCAAAACTTCGGGCCACCTCCCCCGCTTCGCGGTGGAGGCGTTTTCATTAATCCCAGTCGCGGCGTCTGAGCTGCATGAGTTGCTGACCCTTTGCATCATAAAGACGCAGCGCGATATGGGTGGCTTCAATCTTTCGCGTCGCTTGCAGGGTTTTCATAAAGGCTGTCTCGGCTTGCATCACATCCGCGCAATATTTCTTCGTACTGGCCAGCGCGCCAATGGTCAGGGTTTGGCCCTCTTGCGTATATTGCCCGAAAAATTGATTGCAGCCGCCATGGCCGATGATTTCGCCATTCGCTTTAAAGGCAACGAATTGCGCCTTTACGGGCGTCTCGACCGGGCCCCACTCGCTGCCCTCCAAAGAGGCGAGGGGGCGCGCCTTGCGCACGTCACTTGCGACTTTCGCGCAGCCAGCGAGAAGTATCGTGCCAAGGGCAAGGGGTATGACGATGGGTAAAGCCACTCTCATCGCTCCCGATAGGGATCGCCCAGCATAGACGAGATATGACGACCGTTTTCGGCCAAGGCCGCAACATCGACAGAGACTTGGTTTGTGCAGGATGTGTGGCGTTCTTTTTCTTGATAATATCCCGCATTAAAGGCGCGGACGAGCTGGCGATGACGTTCCTGATCGCCATTGGCCTCGACATCCATCATGCGCTGTCCGTAATCGCGCCATTTCTGATCATTGAGCCCAAAGCAAAGCGTGCGCAGATAATGGATTTGGCCGAGATTTTTAGACAGCGCTTCCACAAGGCTGGTCATGGTGACCATATCCTGTTCGACGCGCAGTTCCGCCGCCTCACGGGCCTTAGCGGCCAAAGCGCGTTTCTCTCGCTCGGTCAGCGGTTTTTCGGCTTCGGCATCTTGCGCGTAAACGGGTGCTGTAAGCAGAAGAAGCGGCAGAAGGAATATGGCCCAGCGAAAGTTCATGACGTTAGTTTAGGCCTGATCCGTCGAAAACAAAGCCATTTTTTCATACCCTTCACGAATAACCCGCACCGTTTCCGGCCACATATCGAGGGTTTCTATCTCTGACAGCGGGATAAACCGGGCTTTATCCGCATCGTCACCGGCTTTGGGTTCGCCCGATGTCCAACGCGCGAGATAATCATGCAGGCGGTAATGATAACCTTCGAAATCCGCATCCAGAGCCGTGATTTTTGTCAGCAGAGAGGCCTTCACAGCTGTTTCCTCGGTCAGTTCTCTCAGGGCGGCTTGCGCTTCTGTTTCGCCGGCTTCTATGCGTCCGCCGGGGATGGACCACTCGCCTTTGCGGGGCGCTGTGCCGCGCTGGATGAGGAGGACCTCTTCGCCGCGAATGCAGACAACGCCAACACAATCTGTTCGTTTTATAGTCATGGGCGTTTCCTTAGCGAGGTGGCCTCTCTATAGCGAGAGGATGTGCGGACGTTTTACATTGGCAGGCAATTTGGGTCAGATTGCGACCCGCTTTGCGTCGAAAACAAGTGATGAGGGTCTGTGGAATTGGGAGCCGCGCTATAATGTGGCACCGGGCGCTGTCATTCCGACCATCGCGTTTAACGGTCAGAAGGATAGAACGCTTGTGCCTATGCGTTGGGGATTGCATCCGTCATGGCGAAAGGAACCGCCGGAAGGGCGTCCGCTTTTCAATGCGCGTGTTGAGACGGCGAAGGAAAAACCGAGTTTCCGCACGCCTTTCAAGCGCCGCCGCGCCCTGATCCCGACGACGGGATGGTATGAATGGGAACGCGTGGAAATGCCAAATGGGAAAGAACTGAAACAACCGCACTTCATTTTTGAGGACAGCGAGAATGTGGGCAGCGAGATTTTTGCCTTTGCGGGGTTATGGGACCGCTGGCGCGTAGATGAGGGGATAGAGCTTTTGTCTTGTACAATCCTGACGACGGCGGCTCTTGGCGATGTCAAACATCTTCACCACCGCATGCCCGTGCGCCTGCCTGAAAATCAATGGGATCGCTGGCTGGATTGGGATGAAAATCCGGACCGCACGCTGGAGACAATGTTGGGCGGGGACGATCTCGGTCATTATGAAGTTGACCGCGCCGTCGGAAATGCGCGCAATGAAGGGGCAGAGCTGATCCGTCCTTCTGCAGCCGTCTAAACGTTGCTTACCTCACATCCGGCAAAACGGTCGGTCCCGGAACGGTTTCCGGAATAATTTCATCTGCGTCCATGGCTTCGGGACCTGTCGGGTCGATAACTTCTTCCATCGCTTTCTTACGCGTCGTGAACTTGGCAACAAAATCTGCCATAACGGCCCCGCGTTTGCCGAGCGGCCTCGCCGGACCGCGCGTTGTGTCAGCAATGGTTTGACGCTCTAATTCCGAATTAATCTCCGCGCCTAAAATCACAACCATCGCCGTTAGCCAAAGCCAAATCAGCAGGATAATGACAGAGGCCAATCCGCCAAAAACTTCGTTATAACGGCCAAAAGTCTGCACAAATTTTGAGAAGGAAAAGCTAATTGTAAGCCAGCTGAAAAGGGCAAAAGCAATGCCGGGATAAATCCAGCGTTTTCGAGCCGGACGCCGGGACGGACCAAAGCGGTACATCACGCCGCAAGCAAAACTAAAGACGGTGAGCAATAATATCCATGGCAGGAACCGTGTCGCGATTTCGGCGCTGCCATCAAGATTGGCATAGGCCAGCGCCGCAGGAACACCGATAATCACAAAGAGCGACAGCCAAACAAAGACTAAACTGCCAATCGTCATTAGAAAACCAAACAAGAAAAAAATCAGAGGGTTGCGGGATTCGACTTCCTCATAGGCGACATTCATAGCGCGCATCATCGCGCGAATACCGGCCCCTGCGGAGAAGAGCGCGAACCCCAAAGAAAAAACAATTCCCCAACTGACTTTTTTCGTATCGGCGGACAGGACTGTTTCGACTTGATTGTTGAGGATATTATAGGCTTGGCCCGGCATTAATGAGGCGACAGTATTGGTTATGCCCTCCACATCACTCGGATTGGCAAAATAGGAAAAGGTCGAAAGCGCCGCGGAGATCAGGGGAAAGACAGCGAGCAAAGAAAAGAAAGCCACGCCTGCCGCAATTACGCCAACATTATCATATTGCGCGGCCCAAAAGACCCGTTTGGTCACGGCCCACCAGTCTTTCGCTGTATATTTCCACGGGCTGTCGACATCGCTTTGGGCGAAATCGCGTGAATAGTCTTTTCCCACTTTCAGCCCTCCCCGGTTCTGACCTTAAGCGCCTTTCTTCGGAGGCTGGGGTCGTGCGAAAATTAATATGTCGTCTGTCGAACGCTTTGGATCAAATTTATATCCGCCGGCATTAAAATCTTTCAAGCCGTCTGCGCGATCAACGCGGTTTTGCATGATCCAACGGGCCATCAGGCCGCGCCCGAATTTGGTATAATATTGAACAGGACGGGACTTGCCGTCTTTATCTTCCATAAATTTCGCGGATATTACAGGGCTGGTCAGAGCTTTGGTATTGGCAGCTTTGAAATATTCGTTAGAGGCCAAATTAACGATGGTCCGGTCTTCATGACCCTCTAACTCTTTGTTCAGAGATGGGGCTAGTGTATCCGCCCAGAATTCATAAAGGTTCTTGCCGCGCTCGTTTTCGAACTTTGTGCCCATCTCCAGTCGGTAAGGCTGGATCGCGTCCATCGGGCGCAATACGCCATACAGACCTGATAAAATCCGCAAATGATCTTGTGCAAATTCTAAGTCGTCATCGGACAGCGTTTTGGCTTCCAAACCCCAATAAACGTCACCATCAAAGGCAAGGCCTGCGGCTTTGGCTGAATTAGACTGACCGTCCAGATTGAAGGCTTGAAACCGCTCGACATTGAGTTCAGCAAGATTGTCGGAAATATGCATGAGCTTTTTCAGATCAGCAGCGGTTTTGGTCTTGGCGAGTTTTGCAAGCGCTTTTGTGTCGGTTTCGAAACGCGGACGTGTCTCCGACAGGCCAGTCTCGGCCGGGTCCATATTCATTTTTTTGGCAGGGGAAAGTAATGTAAGCATAGTTTGCTCCTCATGAGATCAGCTGCGGGAGTGCAGCTCGTATCCGTGGGCTGGTGAACTATCTACGTAGGGGCAGAAGGCAAAGATTGCGAGTCTGTTCCGCTCACATATGCGTCAGAGCGTCCTAAACCATCACACGAGGGTTCATAATTCCGTCGGGGTCGAGGGCTGTTTTGATCATGCGGAGGAGCTTCATTTTTACGGGGCTGGCGCGCTGCGCGAGGTCGTCCCGTTTCATAATGCCTATCCCATGTTCCGCCGAAATTGATCCACCCAACGTATCAACAATATCAAAAACAGGCTGGCTCAGCGCGTCCCAATTGGCAAGGAATTGTTCTTTATCTGCGCCTTCGGGCTGCGCGATATTGTAATGAATATTCCCGTCGCCGAAATGCCCGAAACCCACAGGACGGCAGCCGGGAATCACCTTTTGCACGGCGGCATCTGCGCGGATGAAGAACTCCGGAATTTTATCAATGGGAACCGTGATGTCGTGTTTAACGGACCCGCCCAAAAATTTCTGTCCGGCGCTCATATGTTCGCGAATAGATAATAATTCCGCAGCCTGAGTTTCGTTCATGGCTATAACAGCATCTTTTACCGTGTTGTTTTCTAATGCGTGTCCAATCACATTTTCCGCGATAGACAAGCCATCTTCTTCGGAATCAACTTCCCAGTCGCAGAGTAAATACCAAGGGTGTTTATCTGAAAAGGGATCGCGGACGGCCTCAAAATTATCCACGACAGCGCGATAGCCAATGGACGGCATAAGCTCGAACATCGCCAGTCGCCCGCCCGCGCGGAACGGTTCGAGCAAAGACACGGCCACTGCGGCGCTGTCTAGTCCAATCAAGGCGCGCTGCACATATTTTGGTTTGGGGAAGAGTTTTAACGTGGCCGCCGTGATGACGCCTAATGTGCCCTCGGCACCTAAAAACAGGCGGCTTAAATCATAGCCGGTATTATCTTTGCGCAAGGATGTCAGTCCGTTAAAAATCGACCCATCGGCCAACACAGCCTCTACGCCGAAGACAAGCTCTTTCGTTGTCCCATATTTCAAAACATGGTTGCCGCCGGCATTTGTGGAAAGGACCCCGCCAATCGTGCAGCTGCCTTGGCTGGATAGTGTCAGTGGAAATTTACGGTCCGCCGCATCGGCGGCATCCAGAACGGATTGCAAGGTCGCGCCCGCTTCCACCGTTATCGCATTGGCGGTCGGGTTAATGTCGCGAATAGCCGTCATTTTTTTGAGGCTGATCAGGACTTCGCCTTGCGGCGTATTACCGCCGACCAATCCGGTATTCCCGCCTTGCGGCATAATCGGCAATTTGTGCTCGGCGCAAATTTTGACAGCCGCGGCGACTTCATCCGTGGAGCGCGGAGTCAACATGATGGGTGTCTGCCCAAAATATTTGTCTCGCCATTCGCGCAAATGCGGGTCAATCAGATCCGGGTCTTGCGTCCAAGCCCCTTCCGGCAAGGCAGATTTCAGAGCGTCTATACCCGCGCTCACAACTCGACCTTTAAATCGCCCTGACGAAATACGGTCAGCTTTCCATTTTCAACCCGCAAGACGGTAGACGGCGCGCCGGAAAGCGGGGCTTCTGTAGAGAGGCTGGCGGCGACTTCGTCTCCCAAAGTTTCCATAGCGTCGTCATGACTCACGCAATCGGGCTCTCCGGATCGATTTGCACTCGTCAATGCCAAAGGCGTATCGATAGAGGCTCGCCAAGCCGCGTCGGGGCAACGCAGCGCAATTGTTCGAATGCCTTGCATATGACTTGTTACGCGCGGATCTAATTCAACGTCGTCCTTTAAATTCAGGACAAGTGTTAGAGAACCCGGCCAATAGCGTTCGACCAGTCGCTGAGACAGCGTGTCGAAATGGGCGAGCGTTTTTGCTTGCGCAATATTTTTCACGCATACGGCAAGAGGTTTGTCGAAATCACGACCTTTGATGTCATAAATCTTGGAAACTGCGGACGGGTTTTCAGCCCGAGCCGCCAAGCCATAGACCGTCTCAGTCGGCAAAATAACGACTTCACCGGCGTCCAAAGCCTTTTTTATATTTGCCCAATCACTCATTGCTTTTCATTAAACTCCGCTTCAATCCGCAGGGTGACTTCGTCGCCAATGCCGAAATTTGTGAGGTAATCCATACCCCAATCGGATCGTTTGATCTTGCCAATTGCAGAAAAACCCAATGTCGCGCCGGGATGTCCGAAACTTTTGCCCGCGCCGTTATAGGTCACGTCCAATATCACGGGTTTTGTCACGCCGCGTAAGGTCAGATCACCCGTCACTGTTCCGGTGGTTTCTGTGAGCTGTTTGGATGACGTAGAGACAAAACGAATTTGCGTGTGGGTGTCGCCATCGAAATACTTCCCATCGGTTGCCAATGTTTCATCCCATTCCGGATCGCCGGTTGAAACACTTTTGGGGTTGATGCGGACGTCTAATTTGCTGGCCGTCGGAGCGTTAGGATTGAAATCCAAAGCGCCTGAAATTTCGTCAAAGCGGGCGGTGTAGAAAGACAAGCCCGAATGGCTGAGCGACCAATTTACTGATGCGTGAGCCGGGTCGAGGACATAGGCCCCTTCCGGCGCGGCGGCGACATCCGGATTTGGCGGGGTTGCGCAGGCGGACAAAGCGAGAATTGTGAGGGGTAAGAAAATCTGTTTCATGAGTCTATCCTAACGCGATTGACGGCAAAATATAGTTGAAAGCGCGTGAACTCTATCGCAGAGCCGCGGGATGGACACCCCGAAACCAAGCGATGCTGAAAAGACGGCTGACACTGCGCCGGAAAAGCGACTTACGGGCGCATGGCTTTGGTCAGAGTTTAAGTTCTTTGCCCGTCTCGGCGCGTTTATTCTGGCTTTTGTGACCTTAGTCTGGGGGCATTTCAAAATCCCAAGCGAGAGTATGCAGCCAACATTGGAGGTCGGTGATCATCTATATGTCTCGAAATATGCCTATGGCTATTCGAAACACTCCCTGCCTTATCTGCTTCATAATCTTCCTCTGCCGGAAGGTCGCATATTCTCGAAAGTTCCTGATCGCGGCGATGTCGTCGTGTTTCGAAACCCGAAATCCGGAATTATCATGATTAAACGTGTGGTTGGCCTGCCGGGGGATACGGTGCAGGTCCGCCGCGGACAGCTTTACCTGAATGGCGATCTTGTGCCGAGGGAGCGGATTGACGGACGGCTTTACCGCGAACATGCAACCAAAGAGGTCCGCAGCGTCAATGTATATCGTCAGACTTTGCCCGGTATGGAAAGTTCCTTCATTATCTATGAGCGCGATGACTCCTATCCGCTGGATAATACGCCGGCTTTTATCGTGCCGGAAGACGCACTATTTTTTATGGGTGATAACCGCGATAATTCCATTGATAGCCGCGCTCCGCGTAATGGCCCCGGTATTGTGCCGATGAATAATGTGATGGGCCGCGCGGACCGAATTATGTTCAGCTTGAAACGATGTAATAGAAGCGAAGACTTATATTGTCCGGCCAAGCGTCGCGTGATGAAAAAACTATAGCCGGGTCTCGACCCAGATGCTGGAGATGCATAGACTGCGTCTCAAAATAAATAGGTGAAACATGGCAGACCGTAAAATTTCCGAAATGAGCTTTGAAGACGCACTGAACGAGCTGGAAGGCATAGTCGGACGGCTTGAACGCGGCGACGCGCCGCTGGAAGAAAGCATTGAGATTTACCAACGCGGTGCAAAGCTGAAAGCCCATTGCGAGGGCAAGTTAAAAGACGCCCAAATGAAGGTCGAAAAAATCGTCCTTGACGGTCAGGGCAA
>JAHDFA010000075.1:4977-9393 GCA_020628495.1 Hellea sp. | reverse complement strand
GGACAGGTGAGGCCTCGCTTGCTGGTTTGGGAGACGGTAGGTCTGAGCATTCGGTGGTGAGACATCGGACTGTGCCGGGACTTTTGTGGTGAGAGACGACCGCTTGTTCTTAAACTCGGGGCCGTCAGGACCGTCGGAAGATGGGGTTTGCGTGAGGTGGTAGGAAACACTGACTGCAAACACGGGATAGATACTTCACCAGTATTTTGATCGTCATGGCGTGTCTGACCGGAAGGGCAAACTGCGGGACCCCCGACCGTCACATCAAAAACTGCTGCCGCAGAGTCGTTCAGTGGATTTACAACCCAATGAACAAGGCCTTCTGTAAAACAAACTTTTTCTTCTGGTACTCCATCAGAAGACCAGCTCTGCGGGCACGTCCTGCTTTATCGATAGCTTCGGCAGCCCTCGTTGAAAACTAAATTTTCAACGGGATGGGCTGCAAACGCTCCCGCTTGGCCATTCGTCATGATGGCACCTCTTTTAATTAAGAGTCTTTATGTCTGTTATCTTTATGAATCCTCTATCAGTCCATTTCCTGCGCAAAGTTGGAGTCCGCAAGGACCGCCACAGGCAGACAGGCGTGATCAGAAGCCATCAGACGCATTAGATATGAAGGCCAATGATATAATGGCGCACCCGACAGGATTCGAACCTGTGACCTCTGCCTTCGGAGGGCAGCGCTCTATCCAGCTGAGCTACGGGTGCATTGGGAGCGCCCCCTTAGCGCTGCAAAGACGCGCTGTCCAGCGGTTGAAACGGCACGATGGACAGCGCACATAACATCTATGATACGTTTATTCTTCAGTCTCTTGGTAATATCAGTCCTGATGGGATGTTCTCCGGCAGAGACCTCTCAATCTGCGAATGACTCGGTCAGTGAGCGCGTTCAGGATGCGCGGAGCCGCAATGACGCACCGGCCCTCTGGGTGGCGAAAGATTATGACTCGACGCTCTACCTGTTTGGCACAGTGCATTTATTGCCGGATGATCTGACGTGGCAGCGCGAGGATATGCGCCAAGCATTCGATGCGGCCGGGACGATATTTTTTGAGGTGGATACCGGACCCAAAGGGCAAGTGGATGCGACCGTTTTGACAACGAGTCTGGGGTTGCGGAGTGACGGATTGCGATTGTCCGATCGTCTGGATAATTACCAACTTAACCTGATGGAGGCCGCCGCCAATAATGGCGATCTGACTATTGCGGCGCTGGATGCGATGCAGCCTTGGTTGGCCGCCGAATATCTGACCTTTGCAGCGGCGCAAAATGCAGGACTGTCGGCGGAATTATCCGCGGATGAAGCCCTGAAATCCCGCGCGGCGCGCAGCGGTAAAAACGTCGTTTATTTGGAGAGTCTGGAGACCCAAATTCGGGCCTCTGCCGATTTGCCCGAAGATATCCAAATTGATATTTTGACGGAGACAATGGAGAAATTTAATACGCTCGGCCGCGATGCGATCGAGATTGCGGAACAATGGTCCGTTGGCGGGACTGACTATCTCACGAATAAATTGGTTCAGCCCATGAAATCCCGCTCGCCGGAGCTTTATGCTCGGTTGTTGCGGGAACGAAACAAGGCGTGGGCGACGACTTTGTCCCGCTTTATGGAAGATAGCGGCACGGGGTTTGTGGCCGTAGGGACGGCGCATTTACTGGGCGAGGACAGCCTGCTCTCGGAGCTTCGAGAACAGGGTTATTCCGTGCAGCGTTACTACGCTTTTAAGGGGGAGCCCGTCATTGATACGGTTGATGCGACCATTCAACGAACGCGTTAAAAGTCGAGTTCCAATCCGGCAAAAACGGCCCGTCCGGGTGACGCATATCCGACGAGTTCCTGATAGGTTTCATTCAGGAGGTTCGATCCGCGCAGGGTGAACGCGACCTCGTCAGAAAGGTTATATCTTGCATTGGCGCCGATTAGGGTGAAGCTATCCAACTCCACCGTCTCAAAGCTTGCGAAATCAGTGTCCAATTGCTGGCCATTATGGTCCAAATTGACGGTCAAACTGAGGTCATCCACCGGGTGCCACGTCGCGGTTCCGCTTGCCAAAAATCTTGGCCGGCGAATCTCTTCCAAATCATCCTGTTCGGAATTGAGAAAGCTGGCTGAGCCCTGAAGGCTGAAGCTGTCAATTGACCAATTCGCAGCGAGTTCGATTCCCTCCCGCAGGCTCTCAGTCTCCAAATTAATCACGGTCGATGTGAAGTCCGGATTAAACTGAGTCGCAATTTCATCTTGCAATTCCGACCGAAAGACATCGACGCTGAGATTTAAATTGCCGATGGATTGATCATAGCCGAGAGATATGCCGAGTGATGTTTCTGGCTGCAAATCTTCATTCCCGGTAAAGCGGGTGGCCGGAAAAAACCCGAATAGCTCTATCAGGGTCGGATTTTTTACGCCCGTCCCGATGGAGGCTCTCACGCGCCCGTTCCATGAAAAACTGTAACCCGCACCAATGCGCCATGTGGCGGCATCATCGAACAGGTCATTTATATCATATCTGGCAGAAGCCGTGAGGTTGAGGTCATTGGCGTCATAGCGATAATCGCCCACCAGGCCATATGTCCAAATGTCAGGCTTTGCGCCCGCTTCCGTGAAATTGGGCTGGATTTTATATTGTTCATGCTCGGCTTCGGCCAGTGCCGTAAAGCTGTGATTGTCCGTAAAGTCGCGTTTTGCGGCCCAATTCGCAACGTGGCGTGAGCCAATGGAACGTGACGAAAATCCACCCACAGTGTCTGTGTCGGTTTCGACCATATGGGCGGTGATTTTGTGGTCAAATCCAGCAATCTCAAACCGCGCATCGATACGGGCTGTCTCCGTTTTGACTTCCGTCTCATCATTCGTATCGTTCAGGCGACCGTCAAAATCTGAGTCTGAATCAAAGGCGGATTCCCGAACCGTTGATCCGAATTTCCCACTGAATGTGACGGGTCCAAACTCAACGGAATTCAGTCCGATATTGAGAGAGCGGCTTTTCGCGCCATCCGCTTCGCCGTCCAATCCCGAAATATCGAAACCATCAGTTGTGAACGCATTACCGTTGACGCTGAGAGCGGCTCCGCCAAGCGGGATGATCGCGCTGAATTGACCCTCTAATGTGTTTCTGCTTCCCCCCTCGACACTGGCGCGCCAGCTTTCCGATGTATTGCCAGCGCGGGTGATGATATTGATAACGCCTCCAACCGCATCAGAGCCGTATAGCGCGGATTGTTCGCCGCGTAGGACTTCGATTTTGACGATGTCTTCGGTACGCAGCCCGCCAAAGTCAAAAGCGCCATCTGCGGGATTCGCCACCTCAACACCGTCGATGATGACAACGACATGATTAGCTTCCGATCCACGCAAACGGATTTGCGTCAGGGAGCCCGCGCCGCCATTTTGGCTGACGGATAGGCCGGGGATTGTGCGGAGGAGGTCGGCGACGACGCCTTGGTTGCGGGCACGGATTTCTCCAGTCGTTAAGACTGACACAGGGGCTGTAAATTCATTCGTTTCTGAATATCCGACGCGAGTAGCAACCGTAACAATTTGATCTGATAATTTGAATGATGGGTGATGCTTGTAATGAACGCAGCCATTTTCTGCTTCAAGCAAGCAAGTCTTATCCTTCGCGATTGTGCTATTATAATCCGCCTGAACTTGCCCCCAAGCTGGCCCAGACACCGCGACGATTGCCGCACCCAAAAGTAATCTCTTCATGTCACACTCCAATATATCCCGCTTTCATCTGAGCAGGGTGACGGTTTCACATGTCGTCATTGGAGCGAGCCGGAATTGGCTCTTCCCATTGCGCATCGGTACATCCCGCCCGCGCGCGCTGGCGACTTTGTCGGCAGGTCTTCTGACTTGGCGCTCAAACGGTTCGATGCGTCTTCCCGGTTTCCCAGTGACATATGCATTGACCCTTAGGCCTTACAGCGGCGGGAGCCGTTGAGGCTTTAAACCTCATTCCCATGTTCGCACCCCGTTAAAGGGTGACCGACGGACAGGCTCATAGCGTTAAATCCCCACGGTGCAAGTGTGTCTTTTCATGTATATAAAGATTTCTTTATATACACGTTCGCATTGCTCTGATAGATCGCGCTTGAATAAGGAATTACTATGTCTGTCTGGTCTCAAATTGAAGCGGCGTCGAAAACGCGTATCCTCATGCTCGATGGCGCGATGGGGACGATGTTGCAGCGTCAGCAATTGGAAGAAGAAGACTTTCGCGGGGAACGGTTCAAAGACTGGCCGAGCCCGCTTAAAGGGAATAATGATCTTCTCGTTTTGACCAAGCCCGAGGCTGTGCGCAAAGTGCATGATGCGTTTTTGGCAGCGGGGGCGGATTTGATTGAAACTAATAGCTTTAACGCGACAACGATCAGTCAAGCCGATTACGATATGTCCGACCTCGCGCCTGAAAT
>JAHDFA010000075.1:0-4877 GCA_020628495.1 Hellea sp. | reverse complement strand
GCCACACAATTTATCAACATCGGCGAGCGGACAAATGTCGCTGGCTCTGCTCGATTCAAAAAACTGATTGTCAATAATGACTTTGAGAAAGCGCTTTCCGTTGCGCGGCAACAAGTCGAGAGCGGCGCGCAGATTATTGATGTGAATATGGATGACGGTTTGATCGACGGTGTGGCCGCGATGACGCGGTTCCTACAATTAATGGCAGGTGAACCTGACATCACGCGCGTGCCCGTCATGATCGACAGTTCCAAATGGGAAGTCCTCGAAGCGGGTCTGAAATGCGTTCAGGGCAAGGCGGTAGTAAATTCAATCTCTATGAAAGAGGGTGAAGCGGAATTCCTCGCTCACGCCCGCAAAGTCCGTGACCTCGGTGCAGCGGCCGTTGTTATGGCCTTTGACGAAGAGGGTCAGGCTGAAACGGCGGATGATAAATTCCGCATTTGCGAGCGCGCCTATAACCTCCTCGTTGATAAAGTTGGCTTCCCTCCCGAAGACATTATTTTTGATCCCAATATATTCGCAGTCGCGACAGGAATTGAAGAGCATAATGATTATGCGGTGGCCTTCTTCGAAGCCTGTAAGCGCATCAAGGCAAACCTTCCGCATGCGCGGATTTCTGGCGGTTTGTCTAATGTCAGCTTCGCATTCCGGGGAAATAATCCGGTGCGGGAAGCCATGCATTCTGTCTTCCTTTATCACGCCATTCCGGCTGGGCTCGACATGGCGATTGTTAATGCGGGCCAGCTGACGATTTATGACGATATTCCGGATGAGCTTCGGGAACGGGTTGAGGACGTTATTCTGAACCGCCGCCCAGATGCGACAGACCGCCTGCTGGATATAGCTGAAAAATATCGCGGAGATGGGAAAGCCAAAGCGAAAGTCCTCAATGATGAATGGCGGAAACTGGCAGTCGAAAAACGTCTCGAACATGCGTTGGTGCGCGGGATTACGGACCACATTGTTGCCGATACTGAGGAAGCGCGCCTGAAAGCTGATCGCCCGCTTCATGTCATTGAAGGGCCGTTGATGGACGGTATGAATGTTGTCGGAGACCTCTTTGGTTCCGGCAAAATGTTTCTGCCGCAAGTCGTGAAATCCGCCCGTGTGATGAAAGCATCTGTCGCGCATCTTTTGCCCTTTATGGAGCAAGAGAAGGAAGAGCTTGGCACTGCGGGCAGTTCCAATGGGAAAATCTTGATGGCGACCGTCAAAGGTGATGTGCATGATATTGGAAAGAATATCGTCGGCGTGGTCTTGCAATGTAACGGTTATGACGTTGTCGACTTGGGGGTCATGGTGCCTTGCGAGAAAATCCTGGATGCCGCGATTGAACACGATGTGGATATGATCGGTCTGTCCGGATTGATCACACCGAGCCTGGACGAAATGGTCTATGTTGGTCAGGAAATGCAACGTCGCGGGATGACCATGCCACTGTTGATTGGCGGGGCGACGACCTCCAAGACACATACGGCGGTGAAGATTGAACCGGCTTATGAGGCCGGACCCACAGTCTACGTAACCGATGCCAGCCGCGCCGTTGGGGTTGTGGGACAACTCTTGGGCGATGGCAAAGCTGACTATGCTGCGGGACTTCGTGAGGATTACGCCAAAACTCGTGAGGCGCATCAGCGAGGACAATCGGCGAAAGCGCGCCTGACGTTGAAAGAAGCGCGGGACAATCCGTGGACGACGGATTGGGATAATTACACGCCACCCAAACCGACATTCCTCGGTACGAAGACGCTCACGGATTATCCATTGGAGAATTTGCGGGACTTCATTGATTGGACGCCTTTCTTTGCGACTTGGGAGTTAAAGGGACGCTATCCGGCCATTTTAGACAATGAGCATTTTGGCGAAGCGGCTCGTGATTTATTCGCGGATGCAAATGCCATGCTCGACCAGATAATTGCTGAAGAATGGGTCAGTGCAAATGCGGTCTTCGGGTTCTGGCCAGCAGAACAACATGGTGATGATATTCGAGTCTTTGCGGATGAAACGCGCAACGAAACGCTCGCGGATTTCCACGGATTGCGTCAGCAAATTTCCAAAGGTACTTCGCGTAAGCCGAATTATTCTATTTCAGATTTTTGCGCTCCTTCCGGTGATTATATTGGCGGGTTTGCTGTTACTGCAGGCCTTGGTGAAGAAGCGCAGTCTAAACGGTTCGAGGAAAATGGGGATGATTATAATGCCATCCTGTTTAAGGCGCTATGTGACCGCCTAGCTGAAGCTTTCGCCGAGCATTTGCATCAGCGTGTGCGCCGCGAATTTTGGGGCTATGCGCCGGATGAAACCGCGTCAGGCGATGATTTGATTGCCGAAAAATATGCCGGTATTCGACCCGCTCCAGGCTATCCGGCGCAACCCGATCATACGGAAAAAGCAACGCTTTTTCGCCTGTTGGACGCTACGGCGGAAACCGAAATTATGCTCACCCAAAGTTTCGCAATGCATCCGGCGAGTTCCGTTTCGGGTCTTTATTTCTCCCATCCCGACAGCGTTTATTTCGGCGTCGGGAAGATCGAAAAAGATCAAGTCGAAGATTATGCCCGCCGCAAAGATATGAGCGTCGGTGATGTCGAGCGCTGGCTCGCACCCATACTCAACTATTAAAAAAGGCCCTTATCGCTAAGGGCCTTTTAAACATTATTTAACCGCTAAATAACGCGTTTGTCCGCGGCTTTCGACGCGCAAGGCATAGGGGCCTTCACCGCTTTCAATCGCCTCTTCAAAATCGTCCAGATTTTCGATGTCCGTCCGGCCCACGCGGCGGATAACATCTCCGCGACGTAATCCGGCGCGATAGGCGCGCGACCCGCGATCCACATTTGAAACATAGACACCTTTATTGCCGCCGCGCAATTCAAGATCGGACGGTATGTTTGTGATCTCAGCACCTTCAAAGGCTTCCATCATCGCATTGCCATCTTCATCGAAACCGGCTTTGACCGTCTCGGATTCGACCTCGGGTGCAGCTTCAATGCCAATCCGCGTTGTGCGGCGTTTTCCTTCGCGTAAATAGGTCACGCTCGCACGTGTTCCGGGCTGCATCAGGCCGACCAAATTGCGCAAATCATTATTGTCTAAAATCTCTTCACCATTAAATTCAATAATGATGTCTTCGGCTTTCAACCCGGCTTTTTCCGCGGGTGTGTCCTCGCCGACTTCGGCAATAAAGGCGCCGTTCAGAGATTTGAGGTTCAAGGCTTCGCGTAAATTCGGTGTCACATTTTGAATCACAACGCCAATCCGTCCGCGTTTAACTTCGCCATTTTCACGAAGCTGTTCCATCACATTTTTGACGGTGCGAATAGGGACGGCAAAGCCAATCCCGTTATTTCCACCGGAACGGGATAAAATAGCTGTATTGATACCAATCAATTCACCTTTGGAATTGACGAGTGCACCACCGGAATTGCCCGGGTTAATCGACGCATCTGTTTGGATGTAATTTGAATAATTATCACCGGCCCGTTGGTCGCGGCCCAAAGCCGATATAATTCCGGATGTAACGGTTGATGACAGGCCAAAGGGATTCCCAACCGCGATGACATAATCACCAACACGAGCTTCTCCGGTGGCCGCCAGACGGATTTCCGTTAGGTCGCGTTCGCTGACTTTCAACAAAGCCAAATCCGTTTGCGGGTCGGTACCAACCAATTCCGCCTCGGCTTCGCGGCGGTCATCAAAGGTCACGATAATTTCGTCAGCATCTTTAATGACGTGATCATTTGTGATGATCAGGCCTTCACCCGCATCAAATATGACGCCGGATCCCAGACCTTCTCGAGGGCCACGATTTTGCGGCAGGCGACCACCAAAAAATCGTTCCATCATTTCCTGTTCGGGAGAGCGTGCATCGCTTCGGCTTCGCGCCTCCTGCACCGTCCGAATTGAGACAACGGCGGGGGTAACGCGCTCCAATAGGGGTGCCATAGTCAAAACGCCCCGTTCAGGGTCGACCGTCATGGCTTGCGAGCGGGTATTCACCTGTGCATCAGCAGAGTTCTGAAAAGCGAGGGGGGAGGCGATCAGTGCGACTGAGGCCGCACCGAGTAGCAATATGCGTTTCATCTTCGGGTCCTTTTTAATAACGCCTAATTAGATTAGCGAATTGCCTTTGATTTAGGTGGCTTTCCGTCCCGTGCAATATCCTCACGCAGAATCTGAACATGAATTAATCGTGACCGATTAGTAAGGCTATCCAATGTTCAGAGATTTTTTGAAACGGTGTGATTCGGGTCAAACAACCCGCAATGCTCAAAGGCGTCCAATCTCAAAAGACCAATCGCGATATCGCGCTTGCTCTCTACCTGGCTCACACCTTCCAATGCGGCAGACGGGTCATATTGAAGCGCGCCGGGTCTTTGGCCGATTTCATACAGCTTCTTTTCGACGCAACTGCAATCTTCCTCACTGGCACCGGCTTCCAATACACTCACCGGGCAGGCGAGGCGCTTGGCTTCGGCTTTCGTGACTTTCTCCGTTTTGGAAAGCGCCGACGAGCTGGCACAGGCGGAGAGGCTGATGGCGCAGCACAGAATGATTATGGCAGGTACCTTCATATATCCTCAATTTGACGGAGCTCTGACTCCAGCGCAAGCGCTTAGGCCTACAGCCTCCGTTGAAACACTGGTTTCAACATTAGCGACTGCCGAGCGGTTGTTTTGGGCAGTTAGGACTGCCCGCGTGATGACCTCCACGATGGAGACCAGATTATTTAAGTGTTTTACGCGAAGGTCATCACGCAGCGGCAGTTTTTGGTGTAACGGTCGGGGGTCCCGCAGTTAGCCCTTCCGGTCATGCAAATCATGAGGCCGTATCATCTGGTGAGGATGATCAAACCTGTCAGCCCTTGGTGTTTC
>JAHDFA010000074.1 GCA_020628495.1 Hellea sp. | reverse complement strand
CCCCGGTTTAAGAACCAGCGGTCGTCTCTCGCCACAAAAGGTCCGGCACAGTCTTGGTCTCACCCAAAGATGCTCAACCCTACCGTCCTTCAGACCAGATAGAGAGCGCTACCCTGTCCAATGTCTGAAAGAACCCGATTAATATGCCCCTCAAAAGACAAAGTGAGGATGGAGTTTTTCGGATTTTTTATAAGGGGTTGAAAAATCAGGTTTTTGAAGACGCTTAGATGCGCCTGAAATCGGGATTATGTTTGAGTCCCGACTATTTTTCCGCGCTCAAATCAAATTCTGCGACGAAATTCCGATTTTCACGCTCCAGCTTATAGATCATTTGCTCGGCGGGTTTGATCGTGATCGACCATGTATTTGTCATGGACGCTTCCAAGCCATTCTCTTTGAAATTTGCTTTGGAATAATCATCTACGGGGAAGACCGCGCGGGTGGATGTACTGTTCGCATTCGTCGCGACACCGCCATATCCGGTGACAGGATCGGGTGACCCGTCTTTGAGCGTATGGGCGTGACGGAAATCTAGCGCCTCGCCATCATCTTCTAAGGCCAGGGTCCAGACGCGGCTTTCATCCGCACCCACCGCCAGAGGCAGAACCGTTGTGTTCGCATTCGGGCATGACACGGGACCGAGCGTCAAGACTTCCTTGCGCCAATCCGCATCCACCGCATCCATGCTGGTGACTGCGCCTTCAAAAGTTTTGCCGCACAGGCTCTGCAAATGGGATTGAAATTCTGTCAATGGCTGAGATGTGCCCGGGTTTGCGCACGCCGTCAGGGCAAAGCCCGCGCAGAAAAGGCCAATCTGTGTTTTGAAAGGGATCATGATGTATCGCGCCTTAGCCCGCTTTGCGAATATCGATGGCTTTGCCGGAATAGGTTTCCAATTTTTCGACTAATTGCCCCTGTTTCACAGGTTTGGTGAGATAATCATTCATGCCTGCATCCAAACAATCCTGTCGATCATTTTTCAATGCATGTCCCGTGAGAGCGATAACCGGAATGGCATCCAATCCATTTTCCGTTTCAAAAGTCCGGATATTTCGGGTGGCCTGAAACCCGTCCATAACCGGCATGGAAACATCCATCAGAATGAGTGGGAACCTGTTCGGGTCCTCCATATATATATCGACGGCCTCTTGTCCGTTATTGACGAATACGGGCTGGAACGATGTATCCGCCAGCATGAGTTTGACAACATCCTGATTGAGCGCAAAATCTTCAGCAACGAGCACCTCTTGCTTGGTGGGAATGGCAGGTTTGGCGACCGCTTTTTTTGTAACTTGCGGAGAGAAACGCTCCACCGGATTGGAAAGAACGCGCACAATCGTATCAAACAGGCGGCGTTCGCGGACAGGTTTTATCAAATAACTATCAATACCTATCTTTCCCAAATCAGCTGTGCTGACAGGCTGATCACAGGATGACAACATGATGATTTGCGGGCTTTCAATTGAAGATGTCTGCGTGACCAGCTGCGCAAATTCTTGTCCGTTCATACCCGGCATCAAATAGTCCAGAAGGATAAGATCATAAGGTTGGCCGGCGTCTTGCGCAGCCCTTATTTTTGTCAATGCCTCGACGCCATCATTCGCTGTATCGGCATGAATATCCCAAGCATTGAGTTGTTCCGTGAAGAGCTCGCGATTGACCTCGATATCGTCCACAATCAAAACGTTCCGGCCTTTGACCAATGTGCTGTCAAAGGCTTCGGCTTTGGCATTATGGTCTATCGGCAGGGGAATGCGGAAGCCGAAGCTCGATCCTTCACCCAAAGTCGATTCAACGCGCATGCGCCCGTCCATCATCTCGATAATATGTTTCGAGATTGTCAGGCCAAGCCCCGTTCCGCCATAAACCCGCGTGGTGGATCCGTCGGCCTGTGTAAATTTCTCGAAAATCCGGTTCATTTTTTCCGGCGAAATACCGATTCCTGTATCTTTGACATCCACCGTACAGATGACCATGTCGCGGCTTGGCTGAATATCCACATCAATGGTAATGTGACCTGACTCTGTGAATTTGACGGCATTGCCCAACAGGTTCGTAATGACTTGGCGAATCCGGCCCGCATCTCCGATGAAATTTTTAGGCAAATCCGAAGGATAATTGATAATCAATTCAAGATCTTTTTCCTGTGCTGTACTGCGCAAGAGCGATGTCACATCATTGATAGAGGATTTCAGATCAAAAGGTATCGGGTCCATTTCAAAGGCGCCGGCCTCGATTTTGGAAAAATCCAATATATCGTTGATAATGGTCAGCAGGGCTGAGGCCGAGCTGTTGATGACGGACACAAATTCGCGCTGCCGATCATTAATCTCCGAATTGCTCAGCAGTTCAGCCATGCCAAGAATACCGTTCATCGGCGTTCGGATTTCGTGACTCATATTTGCTAAAAATTCAGACTTGGCTTGCGACGCAGCGATAGCTTCATCCTTGGCTTTTTCCAGTTCCAAAGCCTGCTGTCTCTGGCGGGAAACATTTTTTACGAAAGCCTCCATACGTATGGCGCGGCCCTCATCGTCACGGATGATTGATCCGGAGGTATCAAACCAGTTCTTCTGGCCGTTTCCTGCTGCGCTTTCACAAGAAAATTCGAAACGGTCACCATTTTGTGGTGCGTTTTTAAGGGCGTCCTTAAACTCCGCCCGGCTTTCAGGCGGGATGATGCAAACAATGCTTTGCGTTTTTATTCTCTCAATAATCTCAGGTCCAAAGTAATTGATGAGCGTTTTGCTAAAAGTGTAAGTTTTTGTTTTTAAATCTAGATGCCAATAGCCGGACTGTCCGAGAGAAAGCGCTTTATCTAATAGCTGCTCTTTTTCGACAAGTTCAGACACGTTATCAGCGATGGAAACCGTCTTCCCACATGGTAAATTTTTACGCACAAACCGGTGCGTCGACCCATCTCCCAATGTGACCAAACGTGAATTTGTGCGCTCACCACTTTTATTACGTGCGATTTGATCATCTGGCGACAGTTTTTGCTGTTGCAGCATATCCGGTGTGAAAAGACCGTTTTCCAACATGAGTTCGTGACATTTTGAAAGCGGGTCACCGGGGGCCAGCTGACTGCGATCCACTCCAATATTTTTATATACTGAGTCAGATATGAAGAGATAATTCATATCCTCATCAAGAATACTAACTCCCGAAACGAGAGTTTCCGACAGAATTTTTGCATATTCCGCATCACGGACAATTTTATCCGCAGGTCGCTGCGCCTTTTCAATTGGCATGTTTGTCCCCCAAGCCTGTTATATGTCGCCGCCCACCCATTGTCTTTGTTTTCAACGGTTAAGGTTAATAAATTGGCAAAAAAAACGGCCCGCTGCATTGAAGCAGGGGCCGTGTATAGTCTTCGCAAATCAGTCGGGGAGAGTGAATGCGGTATGAAGCGCGGCGACAAAAGGGGAGGACGTTGCCGCGTTCGTGATATTCATATAGGAAATAAAAACAATCTCTGATACCCGCGGTAACGCAAGGTAGCTATGCAGAAAAGCATAAGTATAGCGGCTTTTCCGACTATTTATTCATTTTCAGGTCACACTCATGCATAGATGTCCAGATATTACCAGTTTTTCGTAACATTTGTTAAAAACTCTCGAAAAACCTTCGCACGGACGGATCCACGTAATTCCGTCGGATAAACGAAATATAGATCAAATTCTTCGCCGCGCACTGTTGGCAAAATCCGAATTAGCCGCTTTGACAGCACGGTCATATAGTCGGGAATACCGACAATCCCTATTCCGGCCTCAGCTGCGCGCATTATACCGTGTAAATTATTGACGACCAAAACGGGTTTTCTCGGCATCTCTTTCGGATCTCTGCCGACTTCCAACACCCAGTTTGCGCTGTGTAGATTTTTTGGAATGAGGTCTCCAAAGGCTACGATTTTATGATTATCCAGGTCTTGGGCAGATGTCGGCGCACCGTTATCGGACAGATATTGATGGCTGGCATAAAGCGACTGAGTAATTTGGCCCAGCTTACGCTCAATCACATCCCCCTGTGTTGACGGCCAAGGCCGCAGGGAACAATCAACATCAAATGCGGATAAATCATGCTCCTCATCTTCGAGAATAAGTTGAACATCAATATCGGGATAGGCCTCAAGAAATTCCGGCAAAACCGATGGCAACCAATTTGACCCCAAAGAAATTGGTGTAGATACGCGTAGGACCCCTTGCGGTTTCTGGCGAGAGTCAATGATATGGCTTTGCGCCCGCGCAATTCGCACCGAAACATCGTCCGCCGTTTTAAACAGGATTTGACCCTGCTCCGTTAGCGTTAGCCCGCGGGCATGGCGGTGGAAAAGCGGCATATTCAACGATTCTTCCAAGGCCGTAATTTGACGTGAGACCGCTGATTGGGAAATTTTTAACTTGTCAGCCGCCGCCGTCAGAGACCCTGTCTGTGCCGCAGCGTGAAATGTTTTTAGCTTATCCCAATCGAGGGAGTGGGGCATTTACTCCGCCACCTCTGCGAGGTCCGCTGCGGAATGCGGCGGCTTCGCGGCGTCCAATTCGGCCAAATAGCGTTCGGCTTCCAATGCACCCATACAGCCCAGCCCCGCCGCCGTCACAGCCTGGCGCCACAACTCATCCGAAACATCTCCTGCCGCAAAAACACCCGGGATATTGGTCGCCGTGCTGTCAGGCGCTGTTGTAATATAGCCGCCCTGATTCATCTCCACATGGCCTTTGAAAATTTCCGTCGAGGGCTTATGGCCAATCGCGATGAAGACACCGTGGGTTTCGCGGTCATATACTTCGCCCGTTTTGGCATTTTTCAAACGGACACCCGTCACGCCCAGAGGCTGGTCGTCGCCAAGAATTTCTTCCAATGTCGTATCCCAGAGGATTTCCACCTTCGGATTATCGAACATACGCTGCTGCAGAATTTTCTCTGCCCGCAAGCTGTCCCGGCGGTGAACCAATGTAACGCGGGAGGCAAAATTCGTCAGGAACAGAGCCTCCTCGACAGCTGTATTCCCGCCGCCGACAACCACGACTTCGCGGTCACGATAAAAGAAGCCGTCACAGGTCGCGCAGGCCGACACGCCAAAGCCTTGAAATTTATCTTCTGACGGCAGGCCGAGCCATTTGGCTTGCGCGCCCGTCGCAATAATCACCGAATCCGCCGTGTAGGTCTTGCCGCTTTCGCTTTTCATCACAAAAGGACGGGATGAGAAATCCACATCCGTAATCATGTCTTCATAAAAGGCCGTGCCGAATTTAAGGGCATGCTCTTTAAACTTATCCATGAGGTCGGGGCCCATCACTTCAGGAAATCCGGGATAGTTTTCGACATCCGTTGTGATTGTCAACTGGCCGCCGGGTTGTGGACCCGCGACTATGCCGGGCTCCAGCATGGCCCGCGCCGCATAGACGGCGGCTGTATAGCCAGCAGGGCCCGACCCGACGATAAGCACGCGGTGATGGATAGTGTCGCTCATGAGACGCTCATTTCAAATTTTTAGTCAGTTAACAAGTCGGCTGTAATGTAGGAAGGCCGCCTCTCCCCCGCAACGCCCCATTTACGACTATGTGTGGAGAGTAAGTGCGCTTACCAGGATAAAGGTAGCGCATTTAGAAATTTTGTAAATTAAAAGACAGCGTTGTCATAAAGCGGTTTCTCTGGCAGGACATCATCATGAAACATTTCGCTCTTCTCCTCTCTGCTGCCCTTCTCTGCGCTTGCGCGCCCGCCGCGGAAACTTCTGAACCTTCTGAGGAAACAAAGGCCGCCGCAACGCAAAGGTCGGATTTCGCTTGGCCGCGCAGCTATGACTATATGCCCAAAGGCGCGACACTTGTTTTTTCCGCAACGCGCGATTGGCGTCATGATAGTGGGATTGCGGGCGCGCAGGCCTTCTGGTCGCGCGAAGCTGACACGAATGGATCCGGGATATTTATCACAGAAGATGCGCGCGTTTTCTCTACCAAAAATCTTGAAAAATTCGATGTGATTGTCATGAATTCCGCAACGGGAGACGTTCTAACGGCTGCGCAACAATCCGCTATTCAGAATTTTGTCGAAAATGGCGGCGGGCTGATTGCACAACATGCAATGGGCGATAGCAGCCTTGCTGGATTTTGGCCGTGGTGGGAAACACAATTGGGGACGGAATTTGTGAGCCATCCGGCCGATCCGCAATTTCAAAAGGCCGATGTCGTTTCATTGGCCCAATCCCATCCTGTTATGGCCGGTTTAGGCGCGAAGTTTTCTCATACAGACGAGTGGTACACATTTACCGGACCTGTCGGAGGTGATGTCATTGTCCTCGCAGGATTGGATGAGAGCACCTATTCCCCCGTCAATAAAGTTTACGGAGTTGAAGATTTACGCATGGGACCGGAGCCTGAAGATCATCCCATCATCTGGGCAAAATGTCCGGGACAGGGCAAAATCGTCTATTCCGCTTTGGGCCATAAAACAGATGCCTATGACAGCCTACCCCATCAAAACTTGCTCAAAAATGCGATGGCTTGGGTGCGCAGCGAGGATGATACGGGCTGTCCGTAATCTTCACTCTTGAGGGTAACTGCTCCCAACCTTCACTATCTTTCGCGTTTCACCGTCCAGCGCGCTTACAAACGCATTGATCGTTGCCGGAAATCTGTCCTGCACTGGGATAGAGATATGATTGGCATTTGGAAACTCGGCATAAGTGACGTCCTTGCCAACATCCATCAGACCTTCCGATAAATTTCGGCTCAGATTGACAGGGAGTGTCTTATCTTTGGCCGCGCCTAAAATAAGTATTGGTACATTTATGCCTTCCAAGGTCTCGACCATATCATAGGCGCTCAGGCTCTCGCTCACCCGGGGTTTTATGAATAATTTGGCATACCACGGAATAACGGCTTTTGAGACGTCTTGCGCATTTGTGGCGGTGGCTTCCAAAATAATTCCGTCGACAGCGTTTAGACGCGCGGCCATATCCGCGCAGACAAATCCGCCCAAAGAATGACCCCATAAAATCAAAGGGCGGCGCTGCGCGAAATCACTGTTTAAATATTTAGCCAGCGCAAAATTGGCCGCCCGTAAGCTGTCAGCATCCGCCTGGCCCGTGCTGTCGCCATATCCGGGATAGTCAAACATCAACACATCGGCGAATGGAATTATCTTCTGCGCATAAAGTGTGCCGGACTCATAACGGTCAGACGCGTTTCCACCGCAATGCAGAACCAAAGGACGGGCTTCGCCGGGCCGCTGAATGGAAGTAATGGCGAGGCTTTCGCCGCCATAGGGAATCGACTCATGACGAACGTCTGACGGGACAAAGCCCTCTGACGTGATGATATGTTGCGCCGTTTGACCATCGGCCCAAACATTGATTGTCATATCTGTTGGCGCACTGAACACTCTTTCATAGCGCATGATCGAGAGGCGCGGCGCATTTGCATCGCCAAATTGTCCGGGTTGAAAAACAAAAGCCTCATCCAGCGTAATAGTTTTGCATCCGGATAAGAGGCATAACAGCCCTATCAGACCGACAAGTCCCCCGCGCCCAAACATGAATCTAAGTAAGCCGATCAAATCGGGTCCAGACCAATTCTGCCATACGGGATGTTTCATCCAGCGGCACGTAATCCTCTCCGCCTGACTCCCCATTATAAAGTGTCACGCCGCAACGGGTTTCCAACGCGGCATATAAGGTCTGAAACTTACCGGGCTTGCCGGACATGGGCAGACGGTAAACGGGCTTTCCGGTGGTACAGCTTTCCGTCAGCATATTCGTGCTGTCCTCGGTAACCAATATCATGTCCGCTCCACCGAGAAACGCGAAATACGGATTAGGCCCCTCCCCGTCATGAAGCCAGACATTCTCGGCATCAGACGCAAAGCGTTTCCAGTCCAAAATTGCAAAATCAGGCGTCCGGCGCGATACCGTGATGAGCAAAGAATGCCCCTTGGCCACCAATGTCTTGGCGACCGACATATGCGCGGCGTGGGAGGTTTTATCCAAACTGTGCGTTTTCGATGTGCCGCCAATGAGGAACGCCGTGCGCGGCATTGGAAGCTTTGACAGGCCGTCCGCAAAGCTAAGCGTCTCGCCAATAATTTTTGTCTCCGTCACGCGATTGGGCGAGCCGATCATGGTTTGAATATTGGGACCGCTAATACCATCATGTTCAGGCGCAATGACGAGATCAAAATGAGACGCGTCCATACGGGGGTCTTGCACATAGACTGTTATAATGCTGGGTTGCATCCGTTTGAGGTGAAGCAGCGGTGCAATCGCCTGCCGCCCGCATCCGATCGCCATATCGCAATCGGGTAAATCAAATTTGGCCAAACGCAATTGCGCTTTTGGCGGCAAAGCTGCCACTGCCTTGCCGTGCGAAATATGATAGCTTTGAAGGGTCAAAGCTCGCAAGGCCGCACAGCGTTCCGCCAGACCCAAGGCCTGATTTTCAATACCGCGCCGACCGTCAGAGAGGACGAGACAGCGAGGTGTCCCGGCATCATCCTTCGCGTTCATTATTTATAATCGACCTCGAGAATTTCATATCCCTTGGAGCCGCCGGGCGCGATAACTTCAAAGGTGTCCCCGATTTCTTTGGTAATCATGGCGCGGGCAATGGGTGAGGTGACTGAGATTTTGCCGTCTTTGACATTGGCTTCGTCCTCGCCAACGATTTGGTATGTGCTTTCCTCATCCGTATCTTCATTGACGATTTTGACTGTCGCGCCAAACCGCACAACATCTCCCGACATGGATGTTGGATCGATGACCTGTGCTAAGGCCAGTTTGGATTCCAGTTCTTGAATACGGCCTTCGATAAAGCCCTGCTTTTCCTTTGCAGCGTGATATTCCGCATTTTCTGACAAATCGCCGTGATCACGCGCAACGGAAATTGCATTGATGATTTCGGGGCGTTCCACCGTTTTCAGGTGCTTAAGCTCCGTCTCCAGCGCAGCGTGGCCCTGAACAGTCATTGGAAATTTTTGCATGGCGAAATCGTCTTCCCGTCAAAATTACAAGCCGCAATCAGATAGGCGCTAAAACACAATCGTCAAGCTGAAAATACGTTGCGGAGCCCGTCTAGACTATCAGTCCTAACGAAAATGAAAGGATATGGATAGGCTCACGTCATAAACACATCTCTATGACTACAAATGTAGGCAATTACCTACCTTATCGTTTTTCGATAAAT
The DNA here is from genome assembly GCA_020628495.1 of Hellea sp. Taxonomy (GTDB): domain Bacteria; phylum Pseudomonadota; class Alphaproteobacteria; order Caulobacterales; family Maricaulaceae; genus Litorimonas. Next base: position 645 of record JAHDFA010000074.1, on the reverse strand, counting down.
TCTGCTGGACAAGCTGATCTAGATACTTTATCGATAAACAATAAGGTCAAGGCGCATTCCCTGCCAAACGCCTTATCCAGCTTCCGGATCCAGCGTGCCAGCCGGACCGGAGGCTGTGTCAGACGCCGATAGCTTCTCATTGGGAAAAGCAGGCGAAACAAAGGAGAGCTGACATGACTGCACATACCACATTTAAGACAATTGCCATTACCTTGGCCGCCTTGGGCACAACTATGGCTCCGGCCGCATTCGCCGCCCCCGCTGATGATGTCAGCGTGAAAATCGACACGCGTTATCTCGAAACGGATTGGGGCGTAGAAAAGGTTTATGATGTTCTGTCCGAAAAGGCCGAGAGCGCCTGCGTGAACCGGTCCATCCGCGACATGGTGGGCTCCCGATTTGAGCGGGACTGTATGAGCGATTTACTGGATGATTTCGTCGAAAGCGCTGATCACGAAAAGCTGACAATCTATCATGCGAGCGTCACGAACTAAGCCGCACGCATATTCAAGACGCGAGGCTCTCCACCCGGAGGGCCTTTTTATTTGCGCGGAATGTGAATGCAGACATGAAAAAGGCAGCAGGGGTGCCACCCTGCTGCCGGAATTGTCTAAGTCAATCGAAAGGAGACGAAAATCCAAAGAC
>JAHDFA010000002.1:55307-60369 GCA_020628495.1 Hellea sp. | reverse complement strand
CAGCAGCGCCAAACCAATCGCCAACACCGGCGGCAGAAGAGAGAGAAGACCAACAGTATTTTCCATGCCCTACGCGTTAGCGCGGCAGGACGGAGACGGGAAGGCTTTTTCATCGACGTGGCCCGATAGGGTTTGCCGCGGAGCGGACCGCGGCGATGCTACCCAAGGTCAATCGGCGTCGCGTCGCCTCATCCACCCTGTCACTATCGGCCTAAGTCGTTTTCCGGAAAACGACAAACCGAGGATCCATTCGACGTCGTTCCTACGAATGCCTTTTACGAGAGACTTTCACATGGATCGTCTGGTCAAGCCAGACGATGACAAAATGAGAGAATGTCATGTCGTTCGACGATGAGTATCCAAAGCGAAAACAATTTAAAACAGCAGGCAGGGGGTTAGTGCGACCGACGATCAAAGCGTTCGGCGTCCGGCGAAATCCCTTGTGAATAAGGACTGTCCGCGTGACGACAGCCGCGATGGCTGCCAAATGATTTAACTATGTTTACGCAACTGACGTCACGCGGCAGCAGTTTTTGATGTGACGGGCGGGGGTCCCGCAGTTGGCCCTTCCGGTCAGACACGCCATAACGGTTGAGACGCTGGTGAGGCGTTTCTTCCGTGCTCATGCGCGGTGTTTCCTACCACTTTGCACAAGCCCCATCTTCCGACGGCTATGACGGCCCCGAGTTTAAGAACCAGCGGTCGTCTCTCGCCACAAAAGGTCCGGCACAATCCGGCCTCTCACAGCCGGATGCTCAACCCTACCGTCTTCCAAACCAGATAGAGAGCGCTACCCTGTCCCGTGTTTGAAAGAACAATCTTAATATGCCCCCGAAATGGCGAAACGGGGATGCGAAATAATAAAATTTTTTGAAACGCTTATTTTACAGGGCTTTTTGAGGCTAAAATTTAGTAATTTTGTAGTGTAAAAAGGAACTAACCCAAATGAGAAAAGAACTCTCATTGAAAAGATGGCGGATTTTAGTAAACAGTTAGATGATGCTCGAGGTAGAGGTCCGGCTCAATAACTTTTTATGGATACAGGCCTAATTGCCTATGAACCCTGACTTGAGTAGTTTTATGGTTGATTATTCAAGCGCCCTCTTGCAGAAATTGTATTCACAATTAGACAAACAATAGCATGCGCTTTCAGGAAGTTTTACTGTTATGTCTAAACTAAGGATTATGTCGATAATTGCGGCGGGCTTGTTTTTGTGCAGCTGCGGAGGAGGTGGGTCTGAAAGTGCTCAAACCCCCACGCCCGTGGTCGCGACAAATTCGCCGCCAATATTTACGAGTAATACGAAATTTTCTGTCAGTGAAAATCAACTGATTAGTATACAAATATCGGGGCATGACTCTGACGGGGATGAAATCACGTATAGGCTAAACGATTCAGCTGATGTGAATCTCTTTTCAATAAATTCTTCGACAGGCGTAATATCTGCGGAAACCGAAACATTAATGTTCAATTTCGAGGCGCCTCTCGATGCAAATGAGGATAACAAGTACGACCTTAGCGTCACAATTGACGATGGAAAAGTAACACGATCTACGCCAATCGAAATTCTAATTTTGAATCAAAGAGAGCCAGCGACATGTACGACTGGGGAAACGGTTAGCTTCGAGGAAAACACGACCGGGCTACTTTACGTATTTAATGCAACAGACCCTGATGGTGGTTCAGATTTGGTCTATCGAAGCTTTGAAGTGAGAAGAGGTGAGCCGTACGGATATAGTAATCAATTTATAGAGGCGATTAGTTTTAACGAACTGACTGGTGAGTTGGCATTAAGTAATCCCGTAGATGCAGAGCGGGAAGGTACTGAATATTCTTTCGTTGTGACTGCTGCAGCGAAGTTTGGAGATAAATTCGCAAGCTGTGATGTAACTTTAAATCTTGTGGATATTCCCGGCCAAGTTACATCGGGTGTTAAAGTCGACGGGATACAGGAAACAACAAGTCCAATCGGAGACATAGATGGCGATGGGCGGGGCGACTTATGGGTTGAGGCGCCCATCACTGCAATCGGGAAACCAGACCAACCCGGAGGATATGTTTTGTACGGCGCGTCTGTCGACATGAAGCTCAGTCCCGATAGTGATAGAGTATTGAATTTGGATGCAATGGATTTTTCCGAAGCCGTTCATATATTCGCCGAATTCCCTGCCGTCGGTGACGCCGATAGTGATGGGACACACCTAATTGGTTCACAATTAAACGATGTAAACGGCGACGGTATACCAGAACTACTTTTAGGCCTTAAGCCGAAGATTGGCAGTTTGGATGAGGCGACATTCACTACGAGGCCACTTGCATATCTTCTGTGGGGTGATGCAATATTGGGACAAGATGACGGAGAAATTGACTTAAACAATCTTTTACCGTCCGAGGGAATTCAGATCAATGGCCTTGCTGACATTGAACGCTCGGGCCTCTCTATTGGCAGTGGGGATTTCGACGGAGATGGCATAGCGGACGTTACTATTGGTCTTCCTCTAATGTTGGATCATAGACTGAATGACGACTTTGATGCCGGATATGTCTATATAGTCTATGGAAAGACATTGCGACAGGCTGCGAGTTCCGGTCGCCTAAACCTATCCGAGATGTCGCCTTCAGAAGGTATCGTCATACATGACAAATTCCATTTGCCTTGGAAGTATATGGGGCATGACGTCAGCTCGTTGGGCGATATTGACGGTGATGGCGCGGACGAATTGGTGGTTGTAGGAAATGGTAAAATTGGGGTCATGCATAGTAGCCTTTTTTTAAACAACACTTCCGGTGACATAAAAATATTAGATATCGAGAGAGGCAACGAATTTCTAAATATTTTTCATCATACCAAAGGTCATGGGATAACGCTAAGTCGAAAAAAAGGCGATGTTGATGGAGATGGAAAATTTGACCTACTTATCTCAGGGGACGATGCTCAGTTTGGTTTAGGTGCACTTTTCCCTGCCGCTCATATTTTAGATTCAGATTATAATACGCTAAATGGTTTAAACCTTAATCCCTATACGGATGCCAAACACCCTTATGTCAGCTTCGTAAATAGTTATTTCTATGCTTATCGAGCCAAAAGCGGGTCCTTTATTGGCGACTTGGATGGAGACGGCCTTGACGATTTTGCTCTTAGTGGAAAAGTTGATGACGATTCAGGAAATGCGAATGTTTATGTATTTCTGTCGAAGACGTTTAATATCACAGATGAATCAATTATTTTCAACGTTGATGACCTCAAAGCAGGTGAAGGTCTAAGACTAACAGGTCCATATATTGGCGGATCTATTTCAGGCGTTGATGACTTGGATGGAGACGGAATACCAGAGCTATATATTTCTGCTGATGTATATGCATCAGAATCAGGCCCCTTTCCTGAGCGTTACGGTAAGACCGGCTATCTTATTCCTGGTTCCGATCTGATGGAGGCTATTAACTCAGGAATTGTTGATTTCGACCTTGATTCAAGATTCAATGATGAGGCAAAGTGAAATCGAAAATATTGCGTTTTTCGATGCAAAGGATTTAGCTCAATAATTTTTTAAGATAAAATAAATTTATTGAATTGTCTGTCTAAGTTTAAATTGTTAGTTTCTTTTTGTGTCGAAATATCGATGCCTCCCACTTCCCCCACCCCACAAACACCCCTAACCTCGCCGCATGACATTCCGCGATTTCACCCTCCTTTTTGCAGTTTGCTTCGTCTGGGGGCTGAACATTGTTATTACGCGGTGGGTGGTTTTTGATGCGGCTGTGCCGCCCATTTTTTTTGCGGGGTTACGGTTTTTGGGGGTGGCGGTTTTATTGCTGCCGTTCCTCCGCCCCATTCCCAAGGATTTGGGGGTTTTGTTTCTCGTCTCTTTCTTTATCGGCTCGGGCCATTTTGCGTTGCTCTTTGTCGGGCTGGCCAATGCGGAAGCCTCAGCCGCCGCCGTGGTCGGGCAATTGGGCGTACCCTTTGCGACCCTGATGAGCATGGCCTTTTTGGGCGAGACGATTGGCTGGCGGCGCGGGCTGGGCATTATGCTCGCCTTTGCGGGGGTGCTGCTCATCGCGGTGGACCCGGGCAGTTTCACGGTCAGTTTCGGTCTGCTCTATATTATTGCCGCGGCCTTTATCGGTGCGGTGGGCGGGATTTTGATGAAGCGCATGTCGCCCATCTCCGCCTTGCAGAGCCAGGCCTGGATTGGCCTGTTTTCCTTTGCGCCGCTTTTTGCCGTCTCTGCCCTGATCGAGCGGGGGCAGGTAGAGACCTATATGGGCGGGGGGTTGTGGGTCTGGGCGGCGACCGTCTTCGCCGTGGTGGGCGTGTCGATTTTCGGACATGGCGGGTTTTACCATCTCATCAAACGCTATGATATTTCGCTGCTCTCGCCCCTGACCCTGATGACGCCGATTTGGGGCGTAATCTTGAGTATCGTGTTATTGAATGAAGCCATCACGGCGCAGCTCGTCCTCGGCTCTATCATTTCACTGGGCGGGGTGTTTGTGATTGCCGTGCGGCCCAATAGTAAAATGCCCGAGGCCGGTATGGGCAAGAAGCTGGGCAGCGGCGGGTCATAAGCGCAAAGCGCTTCCCTCTCTCGCCGCCATTGGATAAAGGGCGCGCGATGACACATCCGATTGATATTACGGTGCAGGCGGCGGGCTGGCCGGACTGCGCCGCATTGGCCGCGCGGGCCGTGGCGGCGGGGGCCACGCAGCTCGACAATCCGCGCGCGGGCGAGCTGTCACTGGTGCTGTCCGATGATGCGCAGGTGCAGGCGCTGAACCGTGACTATCGCGGCAAGGATGGGCCGACCAATGTGCTGTCTTTCCCGCAGGACGGGCCGCTGCTGGGCGATATTATTCTGGCGCGCGAAACGCTAGTGCGGGAAGCGGCGGAGAAGGGCGTGAGTTTTGATGCCCATCTGACCCATCTCATCCTGCATGGCTGGCTGCATTTGCAGGGCTTTGACCATGTTAAGACGACCGAGGCGGAGGTGATGGAATCTATCGAAATTGCTGCTCTGGCGACGCTGGGCATTGACAACCCTTATCAGGTAAGTGACGACT
>JAHDFA010000002.1:37409-55207 GCA_020628495.1 Hellea sp. | reverse complement strand
TTATAATGACCGACGACACCCCTACCGCATTGCCGCCCAAGCGCCGCCTGCGTGATCTTCTGAAACGCGCCGAGCCCGAAACGCCGACCACGCCCCGGGCCTCTGACATATCAGAGGCCCGCATGGTCACGGCGGCAGAGCGCTTTCACCGTTTGCGCGTCGATGACGTTATGGTGCCGCGCGCCGATATTGTCGCGGTGGACAATACGGCAACGCTGACGGATCTCTCTGCGGCGTTTAAAGAAGCGGGCCATTCGCGCCTGCCGGTCTATAAAGAGACTTTGGACGAGCCTATTGGCATGGTCCATATCAAGGACTTGCTGCCCTATCTTATGCTGGATGCTAAAGGGCGCGCGAATAAGACTTATCCGAATAAGAAAGTGCTGCAATATATCCGCCGCGAAGTCCTGTTTGTGCCACCCTCAATGCTGGCGCAGGATTTACTGCGGCGCATGCAGGGTCGGCGCATTCATATGGCTGTTGTCGTCGATGAATATGGCGGGACGGACGGTCTGGTCACGATTGAAGATCTGATTGAAACGATTGTCGGCGATATTGACGATGAACATGACGAGCAGGAACCCGAAGTGCAAATCGTCACCGGCAAGGGCGGGCGCTCTGTCTGGGAAGCGGATGCGCGGGTTCTGATTGATGATTTCGAAAAAACGCTGGGCCGTGACTTTGCGACGCCGGATGAAGAAGAAGATGTCGACACGCTGGGCGGGTTGATTTTCACTCTGGCCGGACGCGTGCCCGAACGCGGCGAAATTATCCGCCATGCCTCCGGTGTGGAATTTGAAGTGGTGGATGCCGATTCCCGCCGCGTAAAGCGGGTCCGCATTGCTGATACGCGGCGAAAAACGGTGGATGGCGCACCCAAAACAAAATCCGCAGAGGCGGCGGCCGCGCCTGCCGCGTCTGCGCCAAAACCTTGATGAAAGCGCCGTTTCTGCTCCGCACGGAGGGGTGGACCGGACGCGGGATCGGATTGCTCTTGGGCGCACTGGCCGTGCTGGGGCAAGCGCCATTTCACTTTTGGCCGATCACTTTGCTTTCCCTCGCCTGCTTGTTTGCGCGGTTGCAATGGGCGGCAGAGACGGATCGCCCCGGACGGCGCGGTTTCTCTGCGGCGATGTGGTGGGCAATAGGATATTTTGCAGCCGGGACATTTTGGGTTGGCTCAGCTTTTATTGAGCGCGGGCCCGAATTTATACCGATTATGCCCTTTATGGTGGCGGGATTGGCCGTGTTGCTTTCCGTGTTCTGGGGCTCGGCCGGGGCGTTTTTTGCACGGGCAAAATTATCAGGCTTTCTCGCAGTCATTACTTTTGCGGCGGTCTTCACATTGGCAGAACTCACACGCGGTCATGCGTTTGGCGGATTCCCATGGAACCTGCCCGCTTATATTTTCGAGGCCGGATCGCGTCCGTCGCAGATCGCCCGCTGGATAGGTGCATATGGGTTATCAACGCTCATCCTGCTGATTGTCGCGGCGCTCGGCCAAGCGCTTTTCTGGCGAGAGAAGAGCTGGCCTGTTGTTTTGGCAGTCCTGCCCATCATCGCGCTTTTCGGGATAGGTCAGGTTCGGCTGTCCGGCGCGGCTCCGTCCTATCAGCCCGATGTCAATATGCGGATTGTATCCGTCCCGTTCAAACAAGCCGATATGATGACGCAAAACAGCTCTGTCGCGATTACGAATGATTTTATAATTGCCAGTATAAAGCCCGGCCTGAAAGATGTTACGCATTTAGTCTGGCCTGAAGGCGCTGTGAGAGGCTTTGGCGGTCCGGCCATGGACGACCCCGACTTGCTTTATGCCATGGGGGGATTGCTCTCTGATGGGGATGAAACGCCGCCGGTCTGGCTGATGAACTCGCTTCAGACGGAACGGGATGCCGGGCGACTGCGCTATTATAATGTTTCCGTCGCCGTGACATTTGACGCAAATGGTATCCCCGCCATTGCAGGCAGTAACCGCAAGCGTAAACTTGTCGCCTTTGGCGAACATATTCCTTTTATGGATTGGTTCGAGGATGTGCAATTTCCGCTCATCTCCACAAATCTCGCTTCTATCTCGCCGGCAAAAACAAAACGCCTCGCCGATTTTCCGGGCTTGCCGCGTCTGTCGCCTCAGCTGTGTTACGAAGTCGCTTTTCCGGGATTGACCCCAGATGGCGATAATGCCCCAGCCGAATTTATCCTAAACCAATCCAATGATGCTTGGTTCGGAAAAAGCGCAGGTCCGGCGCAACATGCCAATATTGCGCGCTACCGCGCGATTGAAACGGGCCTCCCAATTATCAGGGCGGCTTCAAATGGAGTAAGTGCGCAAATTGACCCTTATGGCCGAATTCACGGTAAAATTGTGACTTCAGAAATTAATCACATAGATGTGAAACTTCTCAAGCCATTGAAATTTAATAAAAATATCAATCTCATCAATCTCGTCCTCCTATTGATAAGTCTTTTAATATGCGTCATAACGCCACTTATAAGAGTGCGCGGTGTGGGACCACGCGCTCTTGCTAATGACAACTAAATAAAACGTTCGACAACGCTTGGTGGGGGCATCATGGGCGCTTGCGTCAGTTATCGAATGTAGATGGGAAAAACATGAGTGATAAACTGGGCCCACGGTCTCCGAACCCCGTGGATGTACATGTCGGCGCGCGCGTGCGATTACGCCGCAAAATTCTAAAGCTCAGCCAAGAAAAGCTTGGTGAGCAATTAGGCGTCACCTTTCAACAAGTTCAAAAATATGAACGCGGCGCGAACCGTGTGGGTGCCAGCAGGCTCTGGAAACTTTCGGAAGTATTAGATGTGCCTGTCAGTTTTTTCTATGACGGTCTATCAACGGAATATGGCGGGCAATCTGAAAGCTCCGCTTTGCTTTCCGATAAGCCTGATGAATCGCCACTTGTTTATGAATTTATCAACTCGACGGACGGGGTCAGCCTCGCCAAAGCGGTCTTGAAAATCAAAAACAAGGCTGTTCGTCGCCAGATTTTAGAGCTTGCCCGCTCACTTGGTGAAAATCAGGACGAATAGCACTTTATAGTTCTGCTCGCGCCGCCTATAGGCGCGGCAATGAGCTTTGACCGCGAATCCGATAAATTCCGTACCTTTGGCCGTGCCAAAGGGCGTCCTCTCTCGCCGCATATGCAGACGATTTGGGACAGCGCTTTTCCGCGTCTGAAATGGGATATGGCCGCCCCATTGCCCGAAGGAGAGCTTTGGTTGGAAATCGGTTTTGGCGGCGCGGAACATTTACTCTGGCAGGCGGAACATCACCCGGACATTCATCTTGTCGGCGCAGAACCCTTTCTGAACGGGGTCGCCAAAGCTGTGCGCGGCGCATATGATTCGGATTTGGAAAACCTGTCCCTACATCATGGTGATGTCCGTGATTTGCTGGAGGCTCTACCCAACGCGTCTCTGACTAAAATATTTATTCTCTTTCCGGATCCGTGGCCAAAATCGCGCCATCATAAACGCCGCCTTTTGCGATCCAAATTTATCGCGGAATTACACCGTGTTTTAAAACCTGGCGGTGAATTGCGCTTTGCCAGCGATATTATTCATTATGTTGACTGGACCTTGTCACGTTTAAAACGTCATGGCGGATGGGATTTCACACATACCGAAAATTCTGATTGGCGTGTACGTGGCGATGATTGGCCCGGAACACGCTATGAAGCTAAAGCCGGGCGCGAAGGCCGCCCCTGTCACTATTTTAAATTCACTAAATTAGAAAAAACTTAGGATATCCTCATGCGCCCCAATGACCGTGCTCTCGACCAACTCCGCAACGTTTCTTTTGAAACCGGCGCAAATGCCTATGCCGAAGGGTCCTGCCTTGTGAAATTTGGCGGGACACATGTGCTGTGTACGGCTTCTATCGATGCGGGCGTACCGCGCTGGTTAAAAGGTAAGGGCCGCGGCTGGGTTACGGCGGAATATGGCATGCTGCCCCGCTCCACCCATACTCGTAATTCCCGCGAAGCCGCACGGGGTAAACAAAGTGGCCGCACAATCGAAATCTCGCGCCTTATCGGACGGTCTCTGCGGGCGGTGATTGACTTGGAAAAATTGGGCGAGCGTCAAATTATCGTTGATTGCGATGTGATGCAGGCCGATGGCGGCACGCGTACTGCCTCAATTTCGGGCGGTTGGGTCGCGCTCTGGCTGGCTTGCGAAAAACTCGTCACTGAGGGAGAGCTGACGGAAAACCCTATCTTCGCCAATATGGCCGCCGTTTCCTGCGGGATTGTGGATGGGGATTGCCGTCTTGACTTGGAATATACAGAAGACAGCGCGGCCCAAGCCGATGCCAATTTCGTGCTAACGGATAAGGGCGGAATTATTGAGGTCCAAGCCAGCGCCGAAGACACACCCTTCACAGCCGATGAAATGAACGAGCTGACGCGCCTCGCCGTTAAAGGCATTAGTGAATTATGCGATTTGCAGCAAGCCGCAGTGAAGTAAAAATAATCTCTTCTCCTAATGGGAGAAGGGGATTTTAGGATTTACCAATGACCAATCGCCACAACCTTCTTTCAAACCTCGCCTCTGAAGCTGACCGCGATATTTCAATCGCATCACTTTTTGATGCCGAACCCAACCGGCTCTCCCGCTTCGTCATGCGTGAGGGACCGCTGCGGGCGGATTTTTCGAAACAGGCTTTGGACGATAAAGCGCTCGACGCCTTGCTGGACTTGGCGGCGAAATGTGATTTGGAAGAATGGCGCGCTAAGCTGTTTTCGGGTGAACGGGTCAACACGTCAGAAGACCGTGCCGTTTTGCATATGGCACTGCGCGGCGTTGGCGGAACGACGGTGAACCAAGCCGAAGTTTCCGAGATGCGTCAGCGTATGGCGGCCTATGCCAATGCCATTCGCGCAGAAGGGAAGTTTAAAAACATCGTTCATATTGGTATTGGCGGATCCGATCTTGGCCCGCGTCTTGTTGCTGATGCGTTTGAGGCCTCTGCTGGGCAAAGCCTTACTTTGCGCTTCGCTGAAAATGTCGACGGCGCATCGGTCAATGATGCGATCAAAGGATTGGACCCCGCGGAGACGCTGGCTGTGGTCGTGTCTAAATCTTTCGGTACGCAAGAAACCAAAATGAACGGCGAGAGTGTGCGCGACTGGCTCGGCGCACATGGCGGTACGAATATGATTGCCGTGACGGCTAATCGCGACCGTGCCGTGGATTTTGGCATTGCGGCCGAAAACATCTTTGATTTTTGGGATTGGGTCGGCGGACGTTATTCCGTTTGGTCCGCCGTCGGATTATCCCTGCAAATTGCTTATGGTCCTGATGTTTTTGGCGAATTTCTGGATGGTGCCAAGGCGATGGATATGCATTTCCGGGATCAGCCTTTGCAGGAAAACCTACCCGTCATGATGGCGCTCGTTGGCATCTGGAACCGCAATGGTTTGGGCTATGGGTCGCAAGCTGTCATTCCCTATGCCCGCCGCTTGCGGAAATTCTCAGCCTTCCTGCAACAGCTGGAAATGGAAAGTAACGGGAAATCTGCGACGCGCGACGGTGTGGCCACGACCCTGACCTGTCCTGTTATTTGGGGTGATGAGGGCACGAATGGCCAGCACGCCTTTTTCCAATGGCTGCATCAGGGGCCAAGTGAAGGCCGCTATGGCGGTGCGCCGGTTGATTTTGTGGCGGTCTTAAAAGACCATGAAAACCGTCCCGACCATCATGCAGCCTTGCTTGCCAATTGTTTCGCGCAAAGCGAAGCTTTGATGTTGGGTAAAGATGAGGCTGTTGTCCGCGAGGAAAATGCGGGTCGCGCGGATTTGGATGCACTCGCCCCGCAAAAAACCTTTCCGGGCAACCGTCCGTCCACAACAATTACGCTGGACGCGCTCTCACCCAATGCGCTCGGTCATCTTATCGCGCTTTATGAGCATAAAACCTTTGTTCAAGGCGTCATCTGGAATGTGAACAGCTTTGACCAATGGGGGGTGGAATTAGGGAAAGTTTTAGCGACAACAATTTTGGAAGAGATGACGTCGGGAAATAGTGGAGACCATGATCCTTCAACAACGGCATTGATGGGTTTGGTGACATAATAAAAAAAGGGCGGGCAGGGAACGACGAGGGGGCAACCAGTGTCATTCAACCTGCCCAGGCCGCCCGCGTTCATCCCCCCAGATGTGTCCGCCGGCGACCTCTAAGAAGAGGTAAGAAAAACTCTCTGAACGCAAACTGAACGGGTCTCGACAGCCGCCCCTAAACGGGTCATCATGAGCCCATGAAACATTTGATTTTAAGTGCGGCATTTTTAATGACAGCCTGCGGAGCGAAGACTGAAAATCCCATTGTCATTCTGGATACGACATCTGGCGCGATTGAAATTACGGTCTATCCCGACAAAGCTCCCAGCAGCGCGGGCGACTTTTTACGTTATGTCGATGACGGTCTTTATGACGGGCAGGGCTTTTACCGCGTTGTCCATGCCGACAATGATCCGCTCAATATGGGAATGAGCCTTATCCAAGGCGGACGGCTAGATCAGGAAATGGTGGGTAACCCTATTGCGCATGAACTCACGACCGAGACGGGCATCAGTAATGCAGACGGCGCAGTGGCGATTGCCCGGCTGGAACCCGGCACGGGCAGTGCGGCTTATTTCTTTATCAATATCGGAAATAATGATTTTCTGGATACAGGCGGGTCTCGAAATCCTGATGGGCAGGGCTATGCGACTTTTGCCCGCGTGACGGACGGGCTGGACGTTGCCCGCGAGATACAGAAAATGGAGACCGCCGCTGAGTCTGACAACGCCGTTACCCAAGGGCAGATCCTGAAAGATCCCGTCATCATCACGCGGGCTTATCGTAAATAATCAGCCTTGCTGAGCGAGGGCGACAATGCCTTGCACAGCGTCCGTCATCATTTGCAATTTGTCACTGCCCATAGGGGCGGCCGTGTAGCAATTATTGATGGCGACCGCTTGGTCCGTGAAAATCCGCTCTTGCGGATGTTTGGCTTTCAGACCTGCGACGAGCTGCGCTTTATAGGAATCGATTTGTTTTTGATATTCCGCTGCAGCCTTCTCGTCGCCTTTGGTGAACTCCAAAAGCCCCGGATCGACATGGTCACTTTGCAGAAAAGCCTCATAGGCACGGAGGCCTTTTGTGACAGTTTGAACTGCGGCCTCATCATATTTTTTGACGGATTCGACGCGCTCAATGGTGAAATCCAGCACAGCTTGACATTCCTGTGCCTTGTTAACGCTCATTTTGGCGTGGGACGTGGCGGGGAGGGCGCATAGAATAAGGGCCGTCAAAAAGGGTGAAAATTTCAGTTTCATAAGGTGTCCTTTCCGATTTTCGCTTGTCTGTGACAAGCATACGGCCTTGCCGCAATCCCGAGATTATGGGAGAGCGCGGCTTATGTCCAAGAAGAAAAATAAACCCTTCCGTCCCAAAGCCCGCCGCCCACGCGGGTTTGAGGATCGGACTTCGGATGTGCTGCGCGCAGAAGCCCGCCTGATCGAGGCGGCCTTCTCTGTTTATGACCTGCACGGGTTCGAACCGCTGCAAACACCGGCTTTTGAATTTGCCGATGCACTGGGTAAATTTCTGCCGGATGAGGATCGTCCCAATGTCGGCGTTTTCGCGCTGCAGGATGATGACGAGCAGTGGATGAGTTTACGCTATGATTTGACGGCGCCGCTCGCGCGATACGTGGCCGAAAATTACGACGCGCTGGCTAAACCTTATCGCCGCTATCAAGCGGGCAGTGTGTTCCGCAATGAAAAGCCGGGGCCTGGACGCTTCCGCGAATTTACGCAATGCGACGCCGATAGTGTCGGTGCGGCGGGTCCTGCGGCGGATGCGGAAATGATTATGCTGGCCGCGGACGTCATGCGTGCGGCAGGATTAAATGACGGGCAATATGCCATTCGCGTCAATAACAGGAAATTACTGGACGGCATTTTAGAAGCCTCCGGTGTCCCGAATACCGAAGCCGGAGCTGAACAGCGGCTGCAAGTTTTGCGGGCGATTGATAAGCTCGACCGCCTTGGCGCAGAGGGCGTGGAAGCCCTGCTCGGCGAAGGCCGCGAAGATGAGAGCGGGGATTATACAGATGGCGCGAAACTCGGCGCAGCCGGGATCAAGGCCGTTCTAGGCTTCACAACCGCTTCTGCGGACAATCGCAGCGATACAATTCAAACGCTGGAAAAACTGGTGGGCCAATCCGAACGCGGACGCTCCGGCGTGGATGAGCTCGTGCAGATTGACAGCATTCTGAATGCGGTTGGGTTCGGCAATGACCGCGTGGCCTATGACACCTCGATTGTGAGAGGGCTTGGTTATTATACTGGTCCGGTTTTTGAGGCAGAACTCTTGACAGAGATTAAAGACCGCAAGGGCCGACCCGTCCGGATTGGCTCCGTTGGCGGCGGCGGCCGCTATGATGATCTCGTCTCGCGCTTTCGCGGACAGGCTGTGCCTGCGACAGGCTTTAGCTTTGGCGTTTCGCGCTTCTTGACAGCTCTGGAGCGAATGGACGCGCTGGAGGCCGAAGTGAAACCACCCGTCATTATCTGCGCATTTGATAAAGGACTGATGGGCGAGTATTTCAAGCTCGCAGGCGAACTTCACGCAGAAGGCATTCGCGCCGAAGTCTTTGTCGGCTCGGGCAATGTCACCAAACAGATGAAATATGCGGACCGCCGCAATGCGCAAGTCGCCGTCCTGATGGGCAGCGATGAAATGGACGCTGGGCAGGTGACGCTTAAAGATCTCTATGAGGGCGCGAAAGCCGCCGCCGCAATTGAGTCCAACGCGGAATGGAAATCCACCCGCCCCGCGCAAGAAACCGTCGCCCGCGCAAATTGGGTGACGGCGGTGAAGGCCATGCTTGCGGGTTAGTCAGCCTGTGCGAGAACAGAATTAGAGCGATCATTTTATGGAACGGAGTTTAGAAATTTTTGATCGACTGGTCCGGGGATTGCTCGCGGATGAGGCGCAAAACCCTGTGGCTGAATATATTCCGTCGGCCAATCTTTATGACCGTCTTGATTTGAAATTGCAGAAAGACGGTATCAGCGCGGCGGAGCTGGAAGCGTCTTTAAAAGACCTCATCTTCACGACGCCCCGCACGGCGACGAATGCATTCTTCAACCAGCTTTTTGGCGGACGGCAGGAACGGGCCATTCTCGGTGATTTGCTGTCGGTTATTTTGAATAACAGCATGTACACCTATAAGGCGGCGGGTCCGCAGATTGGCGTCGAGAAAGTCATCATTCGCGAAATTTGTGATATGATTGGCTGGGATGAGGGCTCTGACGGGACGCTGGCCCCCGGCGGGTCCATGACGAATTTTATGGGGCTGCTCATGGCGCGTGATGCCTATAATGAGACAACGCGTCATGCGGGTGTCCACCAACGGATGACAGTTTATACCTCTACGGAAAGTCATTACAGCACGCCAAAAAATGCGGCCTTTGCCGGAATTGGACGGGACAATGTCAGGCAGATAGATGTCGACGCGAAAGGGCGCATGGATATGACGGCTCTGCGTCAAATGATTGAAACGGATATCTCAAAGGGTCTGCATCCCATCATGATAAATTGCACGGCAGGCACCACGGTCCTCGGCGCATTTGATGATATTCGCGCGGCGAGCCATATTGCAAAGGAGTTCGGTCTATGGCTGCATGTCGACGGGGCCTATTGCGGCTCTGTCCTGTTGAGTGAGCGCTACAAGCATTTAATCGACGGGGTGGAGTTGGTGAATTCTTTCACCCTAAACGCCCACAAAATGCTCGGCACACCGCTGAGTTGCTCTTTGATTGTGGTGAAGGATAAATCCCATTTGCATAACTCGTTCTCAAATGATGCGAGCTATCTTTATCAAACCGATCATGACGAATTTAATCTTGGCAAAATGTCTTTGCAATGCGGCCGGAGAAATGATGCGCTGAAACTCTGGGTGCTTTGGAAAAGTGTCGGGACCAGTGGATTGGAACAGATTGTCGATAAGCAATTTGCATTGGCGGATGTCGCCCGCACCTATGTACGAGAGCATCCGGATTATACGGATTTCAGTGTCGAGGACTCTGTGTCCATCTGCTTTAATTATAAGAATATTCCGGCGCAGTCACTTTGCACATCTCTCTATGAAGAGTCTGAATTATTAGTGGGATATGGGTCATTTAATGATGACACTTTTATCCGCCTTGTCACGATTAACGCGACGAATGAGAAAGCCGACATCCTTAAATTTTTCAAAAGACTTGAAGCGTTTGTGGCTGAGCGCCCTGAACTGTTGCAATAAAAAGCGGGCGCCTCAAATGCGCCCTATTCAAAACACATAAAGCTGCAATGCCTGTCCGCTCGTAGTAAGAGACAAAAGCGCAATGTTGCGCTGAGGCTGAAATCATGAGTGACATGCCAGATAAAGATGACGGACGTCCCGTCCCGTCCCGGCGTGTCTCCCGCCTGATGGGCCTCGGCGGTGTTGCGGCGGGCATTGCGGGGAATGTCGCGCTGAACGGTGCGAAGCAACTCGCCAGCGGGAAGCGCCCCAAGGCCTCAGACCTGTTTCTGACACCCGCCAATGCGTTGAAGCTGACGAAGCAGCTCTCCAATATGCGCGGCGCGGCCATGAAACTCGGCCAGATGATTTCCATGGATAGCGGAGATTTTCTGCCCAAGGAGCTGGCCGATATTCTGGCGCGCTTGCGGGCCAGCGCGCAGCATATGCCGGCAGCGCAATTGAATAAGGTTTTGAAATCGGAATGGGGACCGGATTGGCTCTCGCGCTTTGAACATTTTCAAACCCGCCCGATTGCTGCCGCCTCCATCGGACAGGTCCACCGCGCTATCCTGCCGGATGGAGAAGACATTGCGATTAAGGTGCAATATCCGGGCGTCAGAGAGAGCATTGATAGCGACGTCAAAAATGTGGCGTCGCTTCTGCGCATGTCCGGCCTCGTGCCCGCCTCCATGGATGTCAAACCCATTATTGAGGAAGGCCGCCGCCAGCTTCACCAAGAGGCCGATTATGTGCGCGAAGCTGAATATCTCTGCCGCTTCGGGGCGCTGCTCTCAGGTGAACAAGATTTTCAAGTGCCGGAATTTTACCCTGATTTGTCCACGGACAAAATTCTGGCCATGTCCTACATTGAGAGCCGCCCGATTGAGGAGATGGTGGGCGCGCCGCAAGAGGTCAGAAACCGCATTGTTCATTTATTGATGTCGCTCACCTTACGCGAATTATTTGAATTTCGTCTCATGCAAACAGATCCGAATTTCGCGAATTATCGGTATAATGAAGACACGGATCAGATTGTCTTGCTCGACTTTGGCGCAACTCGTGACATCGGTGATGAATTATCAAACGCATATCGTAAATTGATGGAAGTCTGCCTGACGGGAGAGGTTGAAGATATATTGCATCATATCTCAGAGATGGGCTTGATTCCGGCACAAATTACAGGACAGCCGCGCGCTGTCATTAGCGATATGATTGCACTCTCTGTCGGGCCTCTTATTCAGGATGAAGTTTTTGATTTTGGGCGAAATTCTATCGCAACAGATTTGCGAGACAGAGGGCTAGAGATTGCCGGAAATCGAGAGCTTTGGCATGTCCCGCCGCCGGAGACGGTTTTTTTACAGCGGAAATTGGGCGGCATGTATATGCTGGCTACGCGATTGGGCGCGCAGATTAATGTCGCGCAACTCATCCGGGACCACCTGCCTGCCGAATGTCTCGATGGCCCATAAAAAGACCCGCACCTAATATCCGGTGCGGGTCTTTATTTCGGGCCGTTTGAATGGTTGTCAGTGCTGGGTTTGGGGGAGGTATCACCGCAACCAACGGGCCGTATACCTAATATATGCAGACTTAAACCTGTCTGGACCTTGTCCAAATCGTGACAAAACATTCATGTTGCGTCATAAAAAAATGAGCCGCAATCAGGCGGTCCAAGGGAAAGGGGCGAGCCTGAATTGCGGCCCAGTTCACAAAGTTCATTCCAGGGGAGAGATCAACTTTGGATAGGGTACACATCATGTGCAGTCTCTGTTTGGCAGAGATCATATAACCACAACATGACGCGGCCATGACAAATCCGTCACGGTTTTTAACGCGAGTTTGGCGCAGCGACTTGACCTGCCTGCGGAAGCAACACAGATGAAGGTCATGGCCCGCCTTGATCTCAAACTGCTTCCCGTTACCCCGTTTCAGCAAAATTGTTCGCTTCTCTATGATGTAGACACGAAGGAGGGGGTATTGATTGACCCGGGCGGGGAAGCGGCGCGTTTGAAACAGACGCTGGATGATCTGGGTATTACGCTCAAAGAAATGTGGCTGACCCATGGTCATTTGGATCATGCGGGCGGCGCCGATGAATTGCGGGAGGCGCTGGATGCCCCCGTTATCGGCCCACATAAAGATGATCAATTTTGGATGGACGGTATTTCGGACCAATGGGCACAATATGGCCATCCCGGCATGGGCCGCGCCGTTACGCCCAATCGCTATCTTGAAGATGGTGATGTACTGGAACTCTCAGGCGTGAAATTTAATGTGCTCCACACGCCGGGCCATACGCCGGGGCATGTCGTGATCTATAATGCGGATATGAAAATTGCCTTTGTCGGGGATGTCTTGTTTCGCGGCTCAATTGGTCGCACGGATTTCCCGAAAGGGAACCATCAACAGCTTTTGGATTCCATCACCGGCAAGCTTTGGCCGCTCGGCAATGATATGCGCTTTGTCCCGGGTCACGGTCCGATGGGCACATTTGGCGGGGAGCGAAAAGACAATGCTTTCGTCGCAGATGACGTCATCGGAACCAGCGCCCCTAACCGTTCCGGCCCTGGCTAGTTAGTTTCCAATTGTCGTGCCTGCAGGCAATTTTCCATTATTTCGCAAAATTTCAGATTTGACCTGAGCGTTGGAATTGAAGCTTCTGGCGATATTAAACAGCTCGCCTTTGACTGTGATATCGAAACGGAAAGGCTGGCGGTTCAGGACCTTCTTATTCGACCCGTCAAAGACCAATCCAATCTTAACATCTCCATTTATAGGTCCGTCCAGTGACGCGCTCAGCTCGCGATAGCGAAATTCCCGCAGCGCATCCTGCGCCAAGGCGGCATATTCGTTGGAACGTCTTTCCCGCAGGATTTTGATGGCCTGTTCTTCTGTATAGGCTGGAACGCCGGGACCGGGGTCATATTTGATAATACCGCCATCCGGAACGGAAACGCGGCCCCTTTCAATTAAAACATCAATGCCGCGCACAACAATCGGGAATGTGCCGACAACTGTGCCCGTGGCTTCAATTTTTTTATTGCCAACATCATTCAGGAAATCTCCCAAAGAGACATTTTTGACGCGCATAATCACGCGGTTTTCTTCTGCCGCATATAACCATGTAAAGGGATCAAGCACGAAAGCCCCATTCCCAACAGGCCATTCCGCAGACGCAACTTTAACGCCTTTCGGTATAAGGCTAAAGGAGAGCACGCCGTCTTCCAGCGGAAATCCCGGATTGAAACTTTTCATCGTCAATCTCTGCTGCCCATCTGTCTGAAGCGGGAAAAGCGAGGCAAAGCGCATGGAGGTATTGAGCCCTGTGATTGGCCCCGGAGCCGTACCCACGGCCATATTGACCAGCTCGACGGTTCCGCTGGATGATATAATTGCGCCATCTGCAAAAGCGATAGAGAGATCGGCTTTCGCTTCGCCTTCAACCCGCGCCACCTTACCGCGAAAGGCCGGGATGAGTGTTTGCGGCTGTAGACCTTTAGGTGCGAAGATGATGGACGGGACGTTGATGTCAGCCGTCCCCGTTCCGCCTTCATAGGTGTAATTAACACTCACATCAGCATTATTGGCTTTGGCGACACGCAGATTGGCTTGCCCGCTAAAGACCCCATCTGCAAAATTGACGGTTCCATCCGCCGGAAAGCTAGCCAAACCCGCTGCCTTCGCTCTTTCTGCAAACTCTGATCCGATGACGGCGACTGTTCCGCCTTGATGCTTGACTGTATATGCGTTGGGCGTTCCGCGCAGATTTATGCCGATACCGGATAATCGAACGAGCGGTGTTTCAGCCATAATAAACGGGCTGTCCACTGTAATCTGCGGGGTCAGCCCCGACGCCAGCTTTGCTGTCAGAACGGCTTGGGCGGCGGAGCCTATTGTGCCCGGCCCCGGCAAGGTTTCGCTGGCATATTGCACCTGCGTGAAATCGACTGTCCACTCTTGCGTGGCATCGGGGAAAAGTGTGCCGTCCAGTTTTATGATCTCTGCGTCAATCTCAAGCCTCTGCGTCGGGGCTGTCTCTGTTGCAGGATGGGTCAAGGTGAAATCAGCCGCGTTCAAGGTGGCCGACAAGACGGATTTGGTCTGCGTGCGGATGAATAAATTGGGCGTCTTAGGTAAGGTAAATTGAACCGCCTCAGCCTGCCAATTTGTGGGCGTTTCCAAAGTGTCCAAGGTTACTATACTTCCGCGTTTCGGGGTAAAATCCAGAACCTGCCTGCCATCATATAAGCGGACATCCAGCCGGCCGTTCAATTGCAGCCCCTCGACATAACCGCCGGGCAGGTCTCCATCATAATCCAGCGCTGTGTTGACGGATAAACGCCGCGGCGTTTGTACCGCATCATATTCCATAGCGGCCTTCAGCGGCCCTAATCTTACGGGGCGCTCTTCTCCATCTTTCGCACGCCAATTCGAATTGGTCGCCAGATTTGCCGAGAAGGCCTGAATTCCATCCAATCTAATCCCGTTATCTGAGGCGGCCTTCAGCTTCACATCCCTAAGCGTCAGCCCGACGGGTCTCTCAAAATCAGCATCCAAATGGGCTGTGATAAATTTCGTGGCTTCGTCGAAAACATAAAAGTCTGCTTCGCTGCGCGCTCGTAACAGTAAATTATTCTTCCGGGATTTTACGTGAAAAGGCCCCACCGGATTGACCGTAAACCCTTCGGGTCCATAGCTGAGCTGTCCTTGCCCCGCGAGGTCAGAGCCCAGAATGAAACCTTTGACCGTTTCACGTAATTGCGGCGCATAATGTTCCGTGACGGGAACAGAGCTGAGCGCGGGAAAGAGGGAGAGCGTTTCTGAAATCTCCGCAGCGCGCGCGGGGCGGGGCGAGCGCGCATTTTCTGCGGCAATCGTCCACGTGCCCGATGCGCGCATATCGCCCCGTGGAGATACCGTCCCGTCCCAGCCTAAACGTACTGGTCCGGATGCGAAAACTTCGCTGGTTACGTTGTCGCCATCTACAGAAATGCTGCCGACATATTGCATCGCGTCGAGATTGAGCGTTCCGTCAAATTGCAAATGCGCGTCTTCAACGTCTAACTTTCCGTTCGACAATGTGGCAGTCTGCGTTTGTCCAATCACGCGTAGTTCGGTCCCTGTTTTGTCCAGCGTCACAAATCCCGCGCCATTGGCGGCATATCCGGCATAGGACAGTTCAGATGGCGCGAGCGTTATTTCAGCATTGAAGTCCGTTGCTGTCGGTATTTTCGCATCAATGTAAAGCGTGGCTTCCCCCAGTGGAGATGTGAGCTTCAGTGTCCCGTCTGTTAGTCTTATGCCATTTTCCGGAAAACTCTCTGACCCTGATCCTTTGCTTTCGTCACGGGACAGTAAGTTTTGAATCCAGGTGTCCTTAGGTTGCCAATCTTCTCCCAGATTTAGTCGCCCGACTGCCCCGTCAAGCTGCAGGCGTCTCACCCGTCCCTCGCGGATGTCGGGCCAGATGTAATCCGCCCGCAAATCTTCAACTTGCAAAACTGTCTCGCCGTCCCTGCGCAAGCGAATGTTTTTGACGCGGGCCTGGGAGCGGGTGACCGATGTAATGTCCAACTCCGCATCGAAGCCGGATTCGGCCAGCTTATTGATGACCAGATTTTCCATGAGCGTATATCGCTGGGTCCAGCCCCAAAGGCCGAGCGCAAATAAGACGGCCAAAACTGTTAGGACAACCCAGAGGCCCCAGGCCCACCCGCGAAAATACCACCGCCTTTTTGAGCGTGGGGTCTGCGACCTATCTGTATTTTCGTCTTGCACGGAAATAGCCTGACCTCCTAACTTCTCGCATAGATGACCTTCCGGCCGAAGACCAATAAAACCGACCCTTACAAATGAGTCAGTTTACAGGCCATGTAAGAATGCGTTAACCCTGATTTAGGGAAGGTCAGGGCATTATGGGCGCACCAGAGTTTTTCCTATTTATATTGTGTGCCGGGCTTTGACCATGATTGATAAAAATGACCGTGAGACTGCCCAACAGGGACAAACTGCAATGAGCGCATTGCAGGAGCGTGCCGACGCCTTTGCCCGGTTCCGCCATACGATCATACCCACGCGCAACCGTTACCGTTTTGTGGCTGCTGCGGCCCTTATTGGCATTGTCGGCATAATCGCTTTTCCGAAATCAAATGAGGCTGATGCAATTGAACCTGAGGTTCAACTCGTCGCTGCGCCGATTGTGGATGTCTCGCGATTTGATATGGCGCTGGAGACAGAATTTGCTGCACCCACATCCGTCAAAACCGTGACACTAAAGTCAGGCGATAATCTTGGTCCGCTACTGCAACGCAATGGATTGACAGGTCAGCAGGCATACCGCGTGACACAGGCCTTTGGCGAAGTTTACAAGCCGCGCAATTTGCGGGCGGGTCAGAATTTTAATCTGCATTTCACGGGCGAGACGCTCGACCATTTGACGTTTAAACCGAATGTTGAAACGACTGTTTTCGTTGACCGCGCAGGCGAAAATTATACGGCCCGCAAAATTGACGCCGAGTTCAAATATGAAACCATCGGCGTCAAGGCGACGGTCGAAAACTCTCTTTATGTCGACGCGACGCGTCTGGGCGCACCGGATAAGGTTGTGGTGCAATTTGCGAATATCTACGAATATTCTGTCGACTTCCAACGTGACATCCAACCCGGTGACGCCTTTGAAATGTTCTTTGAGGTGGCGCGTGATCAAAAAGGCGACATCGTCAAAGCGGGCGATCTGCTTTACACATCCTTTTCACCGCGCGGGAAGACGTCAGAGTATTGGCTCTTTGAGGATGAAAAGGGCCGCGAGAATTTTTATGACGCTGCCGGCAAAACGGCGAAACGCAAACTCCGCGCAACGCCCGTTAACGGGGCACGTTTATCCTCGTCTTACGGGCGGCGGAAACATCCGATTTTGGGGTACCGCAAAATGCATGCTGGCGTAGATTTTGCGGCCCCGCGTGGCACGCCGATTTTGGCGGCAGGGTCCGGCACAGTGGAACGCGCCAATCGTTATGGCAGCTATGGCAATTATATCCGCATCCGCCACACGGATGGTTATAAAACCGCCTATGCCCATCTCAAAGGGTTTGCCCGCGGCGTGAAAGCGGGCGCCTATGTCAAACAGGATCAAGTGATTGGGTATGTTGGCACAACGGGCCGCTCAACCGGGCCGCATTTGCATTATGAAGTTCATCACCACGGAAAGAAAATTAATCCACGCCGCCTGTCACAACTCTCCGGAAAGCCTTTGTCAAAAGACCAGCACCCGGCCTTTAAAGCACAACGCGCAAAAATTGATGAAATGCGAGCCAGCTCCGAGATTATTATGCCTCAGCCGCAAATATCAGCCTCTGTCTCTGCAGCGGCGCTACCGGAATAAGTTAGCGGCGGGGTTTAATATTGCCGCCGCATTTAATGCCAAATAAACCTCACCGATATCGCAGGCTTGCGGCGTCGCGCGATTAGAGTTAGTTACGAAACCGAATTCATATAAATTCGGGACC
>JAHDFA010000002.1:6482-37309 GCA_020628495.1 Hellea sp. | reverse complement strand
AGCGAGAGAGCTTCTGCCGCAACGAAATCCGTGCGTGAGAATGTCGACGACATGGCGGATACGGTTCAGGCCAAGGCTAAATCCGTGACGCAGAGCAGTAAGGAAAAGACAGAATCCATCATGGGCAAAGGCAGTGTTCCTAACCCGGCGGATGACCCGACACCCGTCAAAGCCCTTGAGCCGTCAGCAATTGATGCTCCGAAAAAACGGGGTCGTCCGGCCGGATCTAAAAATAAAACTAAGACAAGCGCGGCCGAACGTGCGGCGACAAAATCTGCGCCAAAGAAACGCGGGCGTCCGGCCGGGTCCAAGAACAAGAAAGCTTCAACCACGACAACCAAGCCCAAGACGACCGGTAAACGCGGTCCAAAGCCGGGAACAAAAGTCCCGCGCGACGCAGATGGCAATCTGCTTAAAAAAGACGGGACGCCCCGCAAAAAACCCGGACCTAAGAAGTCCTAATACGTAATGATAATTTATCGAAAGCGGTCCTTAATGGGCCGCTTTTTATGTTGGGATGCGCACCGACAAGACGCTGAGTGGCAGTCTGAAATGAATATCTTTATTTTTATAATCTCGAAGGAACTTGGCGCTGAGGGCCCTTAACGCGTCCGTCAATCCATCTTCGCGCGCGCGAAAATGGGCTGACCAGCTCTCAGCGAAATTCACGAGCTGTTGTGCGTGCCAAATCCCGCCCGCATCGAATTCAGGCGCAGTGGTGACAGGAAAGGGGCAATTCAATGCGTCTGCCGTATAGCCTGCCATGCACAGCCTGTTGCCATCCGCCCAATAGGGATCAATCAGCGCAAAAAGCGGATCCAGAAATTGGGTGTGAACGGCCTCATCACATTTCGGTAACTGATAGGTCCAAGCGCAGAAAAACGCATCTTTTGCCGCGACCCGTTTGACCTCATTCCAAAAGGCAGCGTTTGCAAACCAATGTAATGCGGTTGCTACGGTGAGGCAGTCGACGGTGTTTTCGGCGAGGCCTGACTTGTCAGCGGGCGCGGCGCGATACGAAATTTGCGGATGTGATGGTGCCGCTGCGATTTGATCACTTGAAATATCCGTGGCGTAAACCGCTTCAAAGTGATCGGTCAGCGTTCGCGCGGCTTGGCCTGATCCCGTTCCGATATCCCAAACCAGATTACGCCTTGGACTGTTTTCAGCAATCCATTGAAATAATGCGGGCGGATAGCCGGGCCGACCTTTTGCGTAAATCGCTGCCTGTTTCCCAAAACTTACCGCATTTTCCATAGGTGTTCATGGCAAATTTGAGCCGTGAGCGGAAGCTACAGAGGCGGGATACGGGATTGCAAAATCTCCGTATCCCGGAAGGATTAGCCGACACTCACCCGGATTTTCCCGCCTGCGGCATCAATTTTGACCGTATCGCCATCTGCAATGCGCCCGCCCAAAAGCTCCCGCGCCAGCTCGTCCTGAACCAATTTCTGAATAACGCGTTTCAGCGGTCTGGCCCCAAAGCTTGGATCATATCCAGCCTTGGCGAGATGTTCCCGGGCGGCGTCGGTCAGGTTCAATGTGATCTGCTTTTCCTTTAGCCACCCTTGAAGGCGACGCATTTGGATATCAACAATCGCGCCCATATGTTCAGGCTTAAGTCGCTCAAAGAGCAGGATTTCATCAATCCGGTTTAAAAACTCCGGACGGAAATGGGCATTGACCTCTGCCATGACGCCAACTTTTGCGGCCTGCACATTGTCGCCATCGGCAAGGTTCAGTAGGTGCTGCGCGCCGATATTCGACGTCATGATAATAAGCGTATTGCGGAAATCCACAGTTCGGCCCTGACCATCCGTCAGGCGACCATCATCGAGAACTTGCAATAAAATATTGAACACATCCGGATGCGCTTTTTCGACTTCGTCAAACAACACGACCTGATAAGGACGGCGGCGGACAGCTTCGGTCAGGGCTCCGCCTTCATCATATCCGACATATCCGGGCGGCGCTCCGATAAGGCGGGCGACGGAGTGCTTCTCCATATATTCCGACATATCCATACGGGTGATGGCTTGGTCATCGTCAAACATAAATTCGGCCAGCGCTTTGGTCAGCTCCGTCTTTCCAACGCCTGTGGGGCCAAGGAACATGAAGCTGCCAATCGGACGCTGCGGATCGCGCAGACCTGCACGGGCGCGGCGCACCGCGTCGGACACAGCCTCTACCGCGCGTTCCTGCCCGACAACACGCGCACCCAAAACGCTCTCCATGGTCAGAAGCTTTTCACGTTCACCTTCCAACATTTTCTCGACGGGCACGCCGGTCCAGCGAGATACGACGGTGGCGATGGTTTCCGCTGTTACAGTTTCGCTGGCAAGACTCGGCTCATCAGATTTTGACTCCAGTTCCGCCGCTTTGGTTTCCAGCGCTGGAATGTCCTCATGTTGCAAACGACCCGCTGTTTCATAATCGCCGCGGCGAACGGCGTCTTGGAGTTCAAAACGGGCGCGGTCCAATTCTTCTTTGACATCTGTTGCACTGGCCAGCTTGGCTTTTTCCGCTTGCCAACTGGCCGTCATCTCGTCGGACTGCGCTTGCAGCTCATCAATCTCAGTCTGGCGTTTCTCCAGCCGCGATTTTGAGGCCTCGTCATTTTCCTTCTTCAAGGCTTCAACTTCGATACGCAGCTGGACAATGCGCCGGTCAATTTCGTCTAAAGCTTCAGGCTTGCTATCGACCTGCATGCGCAAACGGCTGGCGGCCTCGTCCATCAGGTCAATGGCCTTATCCGGCAGGAAGCGGTCCGTGATATAACGGTTGGATAATTGCGCCGCCGACACGATTGCGGAATCGGAAATACGAATGCCGTGATGGACTTCATATTTATCCTTCAATCCGCGCAGAATAGAGATTGTGTCTTCTACGGTGGGCTCCGTCACAAAAACAGTCAGGAAACGCCGTGCAAGAGCGGCGTCTTTTTCCAAATGTTTCCGATATTCATCCAGCGTCGTCGCGCCGATACAATGGAGTTCACCGCGCGCGAGCGCAGGTTTCAGCAGATTCGCCGCATCCATGGCCCCGTCGCCTTTGCCTGCTCCGACAAGGGTATGGATTTCATCAATGAAGAGAATGATTTGCCCATCGGCTTTTTCAATTTCTTTCAACACGGCTTTCAGGCGTTCTTCAAACTCCCCGCGATATTTAGCGCCCGCAATCAGCGCCCCCATATCAAGCGCGAGCAGTTTCTTATCCCGGACGGATTCCGGAACGTCGCCGCTAACTATACGGACGGCCAGACCTTCTGCGATAGCCGTTTTACCGACACCGGGTTCGCCAATCAAAAGTGGATTATTTTTTGAACGCCGCGACAAAACCTGAAGCGTACGGCGAATTTCCTCGTCGCGGCCAATCACAGGATCGAGTTTTCCGTCACGCGCCGCCTGGGTCAGGTCTCGCGCATATTTTGTCAGCGCTTCATATTGGTCCTCTGCAGATTCAGATGTCACAGGGTCGTCAGACCGGACAGAGGCGATTGCCTCACCTAACGGCGCCGCATTCAGGCCGGATTGCGAGAGGGCGTTGCGTAAATCTTTATCCGCATGGGTCACTGTCGCCAGCAATAAGCGCTCCAGTGTGACAAAGGCATCGCCAGAATCCTTTGCCGTTTTTTCTGCAACTGCAAAAATTTTGGTTGCGGCTTTGGACAGGGATAAGCCTGATCCGCCTTCGACTTTTGGCAATTTGTTCAGGGTTTGATTGATGGCTGTATCGACCGCATGAGACGACGTGCCCGCCATTTGAATGAGATTGCGGGGCAGGCCGCCATCTTCGTGCAGCAGGGCACGTAGAATATGCGCAGGGGTGAGTTGTTGATGGTCGCGGGTGACGGCTTCGGTTTGCGCCGCCTGAATCACGCCCCGCGCGCGCTGGGTATAGGCTTGAATGTCCATTTTTGACCTCGGTCAGGAATTTATGGGCGCAAGGAAGGCCCGTTTCCTGTCCGAGATAGGAATTCAGTCTTATGGTTCAAGAGGCGTCTGATAGGTCGGTCGCCAAGCCGTAAGATAAGAAGCAGTTTACTCCGCCGCTTCGACTGTGTCCTCGGGTTTGCGGGCCGGCGCTTTACGTCGACGTTTAGGCTTGTCCTCTGCGTCCACAGTTTCGGCTTTGTCAGCTTTTTTCGGCTTTGATTTTGCTGTAACCTTTGGCGCTTCATCTGCAATTGTCTCAGCGACTTGTGTCTCAGACGCATGGCTGTCTGACTCTTGTGAGTCGTCACGATTGCGGCGATTATTCTGGTTCCGGTGATTATTCCGGCGATTACCCCGGTTATCTTCTCCGTCCTCATCTCCATCAGTTTCCCCGCGTTCAGCTCGGCGTGCCGCCCGTTCGGCCTCGGCTTTCTCGCGCGCTTCCTGCGCTTCACGCTTTGCAGCTTCCTGTTCATTCATCAGGCGAAGATAGTGCTCCGCATGTTGTAGCAAGTTCTCTGCATTGACGCGGCTCCCGCCCATTTTGGCATCGCGTGCCAATGTCATGTATTTCTCGTAAATCGTCGAGGCATTGCCACGCACTTTCACGCCCGGTCCCTGGCTGTCCATGGACCGGTTATAATTATTGTGATTATTGTTTCGATTGGTGTTTTTATTGCGATTACGGCCGCGTTGACGCTTCATCGGTCTTCCTCAATTGGGGTGACAGCATGAGAGAGTCCATACGCACGGAAAGTCGTGCAAGGCCCTCAATCTGTCGGCTATGGCAGTGGCATTCGTTTAGTTCAGCTTTCGAACGTCCCAGTCTGCATCTTTCGCCTAGCAAAGCCCAAGCCCAATGCAAAGCGCTTTTTCAGCTCAATTTCGATTGGCTAACCTTGCCCAAATCGTCCGGTCCAAACCGCCAAGGTCTCTATTGACCGTCAAATCGTCCCATATATTCAAATCGAACAAGGGTTTTACGGACTCTGCTTGGTCGAATCCAATTTCCAAACCCAACCATCCACTTGGCCTGAGGTAATCCGGCGCCTCTGCAATAATGACGCGGTAAGCCTCCAAACCATCTGGCCCGCCGCGTAAGGCCAAATCCGGATCATAGTCTGCGACCTCGGTCTCCAATGTTTGCATGGCGGTATCCGTTATGTAGGGCGGATTAGACAAAATCATGTCGAACAGACGATCCTTCTGAACGGCATCCCACCATTTGCCCCACGAAAATTTGATCCTGTCCTTCAGGCGCAAATTGCGCGCATTTTTTTTCGCGATGTCCAAAGCAGCCTTGGACAAGTCTGTTGCCATTAATGTCGCGCCTTCCACTTCCGCCAAAAGCGTTAGCCCAATCGCACCGCTTCCTGTTCCCAAATCCAGTAAGTGCGGATTTGAACCCTCTTTTAACCGGGAGAGTGCACCGCGGATCAATGTTTCCGTATCCGCGCGGGGTGAGAGCACCTCGGCGGTGATGTGAAAGCGCCGCCCGTAAAATTCGCGCCAGCCCAGAATGTGATCAACGGGCTCGCCCGCCAGACGTCTCTCCATATGGTTTTGAATTGTATCGAAAATCTCAGGCGATAAAAATTCTGCCCCGCGCAACATCAGCGCTGTTTTATCAAATCCAGTCGCAGCCAGCACAATTTCCAAGGCGTCGTCTTCGGCAAAGGGCAGTCTGGCCTCAGTAAAAGCCCTGGCCAAAAACCGCTTGGCCGAGCGCGCATTGAGACCGGAATAGGGACCGGACCGCGGACGTTGATCCAGAGGTGTGATCATGAGCTGATGGAGTCGATAGCGGTCTCAATCAGCTTTAAATCACTGGCCCGCGACAAGCTGTGATCCCCGCCCGCGACGAGCGTATAGGTTACATCTTTGGAGGTGAGCATATCGATGAGACGCTTGGAATGTGCCCAGGGGACAACGGTATCCTCATAGCCTTGTAGAATGCGTATCGGGCAGGTTAGCGGAATAGGTAAGTCTAAGATCTGCCGCGCCCTTCCATCTTCAATAAGGGCTTTTGAATAGGCGTAAGGTTCGTCATAGCCTGACGGCTCATAGACGACACCATCATCCTCCAAGGCTTTGATTTGGGCCTCTGTCCATCCGGCAACGGTTAGCTTTTCGGTGAAATCCGGAGCCGGATTTATTAAAACTAATCCTGCCACACGCGGCGTGTTTGCGATGGCCGCCAGAAGGGACGCCCATCCGCCCATTGACGAGCCTATAAAAATCACCTCTCCATCACACAGGGCGTCTCGAACTAACTGAATATCCGCCGCCCAGCGTGACATTGTCCCCTCAATAAAATCTCCACTAGACTCTCCATGTCCGAAATAGTCGAAACGAATAAAGGTCTGTCCGCGCGCTTGCGCCCAGCTATGCAAGTGTACGGCTTTCGAGCCGTTCATATCCGATTTGAGTCCTCCGCACCAAATCAGAGTCGGGCCATGTCCGTCTGATTTTTCATAGGCAATTTTTTCATTATCCGGAGTTGTCAGAAAGTCGGGCATTTTGATTCCGATTGGTTTAAGAGGTCCGCATGAATGTGCTGCAAATTTTGCCGGACCTCAATGCCGGAGGTGTTGAACGGACCGTTTTAGAAACGGTCGAGGTTCTGGCCGCCAATGGCCACGGCGCGCATGTGCTGTCCAATGGCGGACGCTTGGTTCCCGAATTGGAAGATTTAGGCGGGGTGCATCATCAAGCCAATATTGGCTCAAAGAATATTCTCTCCGTGCCGTGGCGCATTGCTGGCGTTAGGCGTCTTATTGCGGAACATAAAATCGATATTGTGCATGCGCGTTCTCGCGCTCCCGCTTGGCCTGCTATGTTCGCAGCCCGGGCGGAAAAGGTGCCGTTCGTCACAACCTATCACGGCGTTTATAATGCCAAATCCGCGCTCAAACGCGGCTATAATTCCGTCATGGCCAAAGGCGATATCGTTATCGCGAATTCCAACTTCACCTGCGAACATATTATTCGCGAGCACGGAACAGACCCGCATAAGGTTGTCGTCATTCCCCGCGGCGTGGATATGGCGGTCTTCGACCCGGCCCGAGTTTCCATGGACAGCGCATCTGCGCGCCGCACGCAATGGAATGTGCCTGCAGGCGCAAATCTTGTTTTACTGCCGGGTCGGCTGACGCGATGGAAAGGCCAGACCGTCGCGATTGAGGCGTTGTCATATCTTCCGCCCGATACCCATCTCGTTTTGCTCGGCGATCCGCAAGGCCGCGATGATTATGTGGCCGAATTGCGCGGCCAAGCGAAGGCGCTGGGACTCTCGGACCGAGTTCATATTCCCGGGCATGACGCGGATGTCGCAGTGGCATATATGGCTGCAGATGTAATCATCTGCCCCTCCACTGACCCGGAAGCCTTTGGCCGTACCGCCGCAGAAGCGCAGGCCATGGGGCGTCCCGTTATTGCAGCAGATCATGGCGGTGCGGTGGAGGTTGTCGTGGACGGCGTAACCGGATGGCGCACCCCGCCCGGTGACGCGAAAGATCTCGCCGATGCGATTGGCCGCGTGGACGAATTGACGGGCGTCGGCGGCGCGCGGGACAGAATTGATACGAAATATTCTAAAACAGCGCTGCAAGCGTCTCTTTTAAAAGTTTATACAGATTTATTGAAACCTTAGGCAATTTGGGCGGTTTCCCTTGTATATGCGGCATAAAACCGCCATATCGCGTCCTCAACAGACCATTCGATTGTAACAACCTCAGGAGAACCCCAATCGCTAGAAGACCCCTTTCGGCCCAACCCGCCAAAAAACCCAAAGGCCCGCGCATAAATCGTGACATTACCGCCGATAATGTCCTGCTCATTTTAGCCGATGGTGAAAAACGAGGTACAGTGCCTCTCAGTGAAGCTTTAGCTGCCGCCCGTGATGCCGGACTCGATCTTGTCGAAGTTGCGCCTGGCGTGACACCTGTCTGCAAGGTGCTCGACTACGGCAAGATGCGCTTTGAGAATCAAAAGAAGAAAGCGGCCAATCGGAAGAACCAGCGTACGCAGGCGTTGAAAGAAATCAAAATGCGTCCGAATATCGATGTGCATGATTACGGTGTAAAAACCAAAGCCATGCGGAAATTCTTTGACCGGGGAGACAAGGTCAAAGTCACAGTCCGATTTCGCGGTCGTGAAATGGCGCATATGGATCGCGGCATGGATCTGCTGTCCCGTGTCAAAGAAGATTTCGCTGAGGATTGTAAAGTCGAATTTGAGCCCAAAACCGAAGGTCGTTTGATGACTATGGTTCTTGCGCCTAAAAATAACTAATCAGATCAAAATTTCTTTATTGTTCAGCCGGGCCGAATGGCCCGGTTTTTTTATGCCGTCACTTCCTGTATACAGGCTTAAGGTGTTATAGAAAAAATGCAGTTTGACTAAAATTTTCCGTTTATTTCGGCGATTTCCGCTTTATGACGAGATATTCACTTAAAGGGAAAGACAGATGAAAAAATTATTGATTGCGGGCACAGCGCTTTTCGGAACGCTTGCTGCACCATCACTCGCATTTGCGCAGGATGACGTTATCGAAGATGAAGTTGTAACACCGAAAGAGGCAAAAGATTGGTTCGTTTACGGCGATGCAAACTTTGCTTTGATGCAGTTTTCTGTGACGGAAGGGAACACAGAATTCGTAAGCGATACGATGACGGCAGCATTTTTCAGAGCCGGTGTGAAATATAAATATTTCGGTGCTGAGGTCGAATATGGCACTGGCCTGTCAGATATTGAAGAAGACGGCATATCTGTCGGCGTCAATTCGCAAACTTCAATTTTCGGTATTTTGCGTCTGCCCGAAGACAATTACGATATTTATTTGCGGGTGGGGTATCACTCCAGCGATATCGAAGTCGGCATTGCCGGATTGGGCGAAGCCACGGAAAAAGATGAAGGCTTTGCCGGAGGTGTTGGAGGGACATATTTCTTCAATGATAATCTCGGTATTCGTCTCGACGTTACAGGCTATAATCTAAGCGACCCTCTGGATGTTAGCTATGTCGGCGGATCTGCGGGTGCTGTCGTTCGTTTCTAGGACAACTGTTTTTACGAATTAAGTGAAGGCCCTTTAACATTTAAAGGGCCTTTTCATATCAGCCCAATAGAAGTTTTTCTGTTACACTGTTGAGCACATTCCGTCCTGCCAATGTGGCAGAAAGCCTATCTCCGCTGCGGCGTAAGAATCCATCCGAAATTAAATAGTCCATTTGTTTTTCGCTGAGCGTGTGCCCTGCGATAAATGCGTAACGAGACAAAGAAATTCCTTTTTCAATTCGCAATCCCATAAGTAGATATTCGGTGGCAAACTCTTCAGGCGTCAGACGGTCATTGCTCTCTATCCCAGAACCTGTTTCCGAAACCGAATTTACGTAATCGCCCGGGGTTAAATGTGCGATTGTGGCATATCTTTTGCCGCCCGCGGTCAGGCGTCCATGGGCACCGGGTCCCACGCCAATATAGTCAAGCCCTTGCCAATAGGCTAGATTATGACGGGACCGATGTCCGCTTTTGGCAAAATTAGACACTTCATAATGATCATATCCTGCGCCTGTCAAAACTGTCCGGACACGTTCATATAAATCAGCAGATGAATCCGCATCAACGGCCTTTTTTTGCCCTCGGCCCTCGGCTTTCGCAAAAGCTGTGCCCTCTTCAATGGTGAGTTGATAAGTCGAAATATGCGGAACATCTGAGGCTAGTAAGATGTCGAGATCGGTGTCGAGATTTTTTTCGGTCTGGCCGGCCCATCCAAAGATCAAATCCGCGGACACGCTGGGGAAGATGTCTAATGCCAGCTCCAGTGCGGCCTGCGCCGTTTGTCCGTCATGGTCGCGGCCAAGAAAAGAGAGTGCGCTGTCCTGAAAACTCTGCACACCCAGTGACATACGGTTCAATCCGGCGTCGCGGTAAGCCCGCCAATCCGTTTCATTCATCTCATGCGGATTGGCTTCCAGAGCAATTTCTACTGCGTCCGCGCCCCAAAGGCGATTGACAGCTTCAATCACGGCGCCGATTTGCATTGGTGTCATTAGGGACGGTGTACCGCCGCCAAAATGAATGGATGTGATGTCTCTGGGTCCGGAAAAATCCCGCCAATATTCCAGATCCGCTAAAATGGCCGGTAAAAGACTGTCATCTTCGCGCCGTTTAAAAACATTGAAATCGCAATAGGGACAGATGCGCGCGCAATAGGGCCAGTGAATATAAACGGCCAGCTTATCCATCATAGCCGGGGAATTGATCCGCTAGAAATTTTGCAAAGGCATCAGCCCTGTGACTGATGGCGTGTTTTTGCGCCGGTTCTATTTCCGCAAAGGTTCGGGTCTCACCCAATTGCTGAAACATCGGATCATAGCCAAAGCCTTTGTCCCCGCGTGGTGGCCAAACCATTTCGCCTTCAACTGTGCCTTCATAGACATATGTTTCACCGCTCGGCCATGCCAGACACAATGCGCAAATGAAACGGGCGCGACGATTATCGTTATCACCCAATTGCTGATTGACATGCCACATGGCCATGTCGAAATCGCGGCGTTGACCATAGGTCTCGCGTTCTATGCGAGGCAGTTCTGCCCATCGTGCCGCGTAAATCCCTGGGTCACCGCCCAATGCCTCAACTGCCAATCCGCTATCATCAGACAGGGCAGGCAATCCCGAAGCAATCGCCGCTGCAACGGCTTTCAACCGCGCATTCCCAGAAAATGTTGTTTCTGTTTCATCTGGCTCAGGCAGGTTCAATTCTGCCGCACTTAGCGTTTCCAATCCGAATGGATGTAAAAGGTCGCGAATCTCGCGTACTTTGCCTTCATTATGGGAGGCGACAACGATTTTCGTTCCGGATGTGAGTTTGCAATCTGTCATGGACGCGGCTTAGGCGTCTGCTGTCGTGTCTGCAATGCTTGCATGTGGCAGATTATTGTTTATCAATATCGTAATGACGAATGATACTGAATTCAGTGCGCCTATGGCCAAGGTTTTATCCGTCCTGATTCGTTTGGGACAATGGACCTTGGGCGCAGGGTTTGTGCTTTTGCTTTTAATGGCCTTTATCATGGCTGTTCCCAGCGGCTTTCGCGAAAGTCTGATGACCGAGTCAACGACGGAAATAAATGCGTCTACTTTGGCAGCGCGGTGCTTTGCAGGTGCGGTTGTAGCAGCGGGTTGGTTTTTTGTCCTGCGTCTTTTGCGCCGTGTTGTTACCGCCGTGATACATGGCGACCCGTTCCTGCCGGAAAATGTGGCCTATCTGCGGCACATCTGGATTATCATTGCTGCGACGGAAATCTTCCGAATGATTGCCTACTTTATCATGGGCGGCGACGGAGATTGCGCCTGTTCCGAAATTGACGGATCCCGTCTGGATATTCGCATTGGCACGTGGTTTTTTATCTTCATCATTGCCGCCATTTCCGAGGCCTTCCGCCACGGCGCAGCCTTGCGCGCTGAGCAGGAATTGACGATCTAGTGGCGATTAAGGTGAATCTCGACCGCGTCCTGCTGGACCGGAAAATGTCTCTGACGGAGCTGGCGGAGCGCGTCGGAATTACGCTGGCCAATTTGTCTATTTTGAAAACGGGTAAGGCCAGAGCCGTGAGGTTTTCAACATTAGACCTGCTCTGCCGCGAGCTTGACTGTCAGCCTGCGGATATTCTGGTCTATGAGCCGGATGAAGAAGGCAAGCTCGTGGCTGAATAAATTACTCCACCAGAGCGGCTTCTAAAATTTCATAAGTCAGAATTTGTGGAAGGATTTCGGGCGTTGCTGCTCCGGGTTTGTAAACCAGATAGAGCGGTACGCCCGCGCGGCCATGACGCTTTAATTCCGCGGCAATCACATCATCCTTATTTGTCCAATCCGCGACCAGGAACTCTGTATCCGTGCGGTCAAATAAACGCGCAGTTCGCTTTCGATTTAAAACCAGCCCCTCATTGACTTTGCAGGTCACGCACCATGCGGCGGTAAAGTCAACGAAAACCGGACGGTTTTCAGCGCGGGCGTCCGCGACAGCTTGCGCGGACCAGGTATTCGCCTTCAAGGATGTTTCACCCTTGGTCGCGCTGAGCGTCAGCGGGAGGGCCATAGCAACTAAAAGCGTCAACCCGCCCAGAATTTTGAGAACGACTCCCGTCTTGCCCCACGCCCAAATTCCGAAAGCCAGAGCCAATCCCGCGGAGAGCAATGTCAAAATTCCGTCAGCTCCGGATTGTTGGGTCAACACCCAAGCCAGCCAGATCGCGGCGGCAAACATGGGGAAGGATAGAAACTGCTTAAATGTCTCCATCCATGGGCCGGGCTTTGGAAGGCGCGATAAAAGACCGGGGATATAAGCGATGAGAAGGAAAGGGAGGGCGAACCCAAAACCCAATGCCAGAAAAACGGATAGAGTCGTTATGGCTGATCCGGTCAAGGCAAAGCCGACGGCGACAGCCATGAACGGCGCGGTACAGGGCGTTGCCACGATAACGGCTAACATGCCCGTTAGAAAACTGGAAAAGGAACCCGCTTTATTGACGCTACCGCCACCAATACTCTGAAAACGTCCGCCCAGTTCATAAACGCCCAGTAAATTTAGCCCTATGGCAAATAAGAGCAGGGAGAGCAGCGCCACAAGCCAAGGCGATTGCAGCTGAAAGCCCCAACCTATGGTCAGACCTGCTGATTTAAGAGTGACTATCATTAAGGCAAAAATGACAAAGCTAACGATTATGCCCGCTGTGTAAGCCCAAGCCGCG
This sequence comes from Hellea sp., assembly GCA_020628495.1. GTDB lineage: Bacteria > Pseudomonadota > Alphaproteobacteria > Caulobacterales > Maricaulaceae > Litorimonas. The sequence goes on along the minus strand of JAHDFA010000002.1, from coordinate 24,621 downwards.
CGTCGGACGGGGCCGCGTTCGCCATGGGCTGTTTTGGCGAGTGACAAGGCTTTGAGCGATATGATTGGGAACACGCAGGGCATAAGATTGAGAATAAGCCCGCCCAAAAATGCGCCTAATATTGCCCCCAGCAGTCCAATATTTCCGGCAGCGCCTTCAGCTTTTAAGGCGCCAATATCAACACGGCTATCGGTCGAAATCGGGACCACAACCGCGCGGCCGTTCTCCGCGACAAGGGTAGCGTCAAAAATCTCGGGCGTGCCGTCATCCCAGCCATAATTCGGTGAAGCAGTGAAACGCACCCCGTTTTCAGCAGACGTTCGCGTTACGGGATTGCTGTGCACAATAATTGAGTTGGCGTGCGGAAAAATTTCAGGATTTATAAATTCGCTTGGCAGCTCTGCGATATCGAAAACCACCTGACCCGACTCGAGACTTACTGACCCGGTAGCATTGGCGCTTTGCGGAATGTTATCGACCGCGCTTGCAATTTGCGCATCGTGTTGATCATTCAATTTTTCCGCACCCACACCCATGGGAAGAGACAACGCACCATCTTCCGGAATACAAAGCTCATCACAGACTAGAAAGTAAGCATGAGCTTTCAGCGTAAAGGTGCGGTCAGCATTGATTGTCTCATCCAAAGTGAATTCGACGGGCAACCAAACTTCCTCATCCAAAGCGTAAGACACAATGGGGCCGACCGTTTTAACTTTTGGCGCGGGCCACATAATCGGTCCTGCGGTAATGCCTTCAGGCAAATCCCAAACGATTTTGACGGGCTCACCGCTATCTCCCGGATTGCGCCAATAGGTGTACCAATTGCCATCAAATTTCATTTTCAAGGCGACGGTAAAACGGCTGCCCGGCGTCACCGTGTCGTGACCGGACACGAGCATGATTTCCGTATTCCCAGTATCGACGGGCAGACTTTGCCGCGCTTGTGCGAAGCCGGCAGTCAGCCAAACCAGAAGCGAAAGGATGAAAATACGAAACATGCGCTGTTTTACTGCGGCAATTATGAAATTTCGATGCACAATTGCGTGTCAGGGGTCGTGAGGCCTATCCAACCGCAGATGAACAGCATTCGGGATGGGCGCGCAGTGGCTTGACTCATCCCTCCGCACCCCCAACATCAGCGAATATGGCCATCACACCTACATTGCCCGGACGCCCTGCGCACTCAGATGTCGCAGCGCCGTCGCTCCTGCCCGGATTTGTGCGGGAGCGGGCGGCGCTGGAAAAGACACTCTCGGCCCGCGGAGATACAGCTTTATCTTCCGCGCAAACCGTCAGCGCTATTCGCAGTGCCTTGGACCGAACGGGTGCCGCTTTTGCGCGAACCACAGAGGATCCGGCTTTGCAAAAAGCGGGGCTTTGGTTGATTGAAGTCATCAAATCAGGCGCAGGGGTTTTGGACCGAGCCATGACGGCGGATATTGCCTATGTGGAAACAGGTACGCCCTCGTCGGGCTTTGCGGGTCTGTTTGGCAAACCAAGCCTGTTTTATGGCGTGGCGGGTTTGTTGGCGGTGGTCGGCGTGGTCCAAGGCGCTGGACTGGTCATCTTATCCGCCGCTGTTCTGGCGGGGCTGCATACGCTGGAGCCTAAACGTTGGAAAAAACTCATGGCGCTTTTGCCGCGCACAAAACCACCGGCCGCTCTGGAAGATCACACCGGGCGGCAATTCACGGCAGAAGCGCGCCTGACGCTAGATGCTGCTGGTCTCATCGGCCAAATTGAAGACGCTCTGAAAACCGCTGATCACATTTTATCCCGTTTGGCTGAACCGCAATCCCAGACCCATTGGGCGGACACGCCGCGTCTGGCCGCCATGATGCAAAACTTGCTCGAAGCCGGCGCTGCGGGCGATAGTGATTTTGCTTTGGAACTTATTGAAAAAGAATTGCCGAGCTTGCTGAGTTCGGGCGGCGTCTCTGTGGTAACATATTCGAAAAAGACGGCGAATTATTTTGATGAGCTGCCGGGTATGGGCGATGGGCCGAAATTGGAAATGGCTGCACCGGCTTTGCTGCGCGAAGATGGCAGCTTGCTGCGGCGCGGAACAGTTTGGGTGCGATCGTGAAACATTTGGAATTTATCGGCTATGATTTAGGGCACGGCGAAACCGCGCTGGGCCGCGCATTTGGCGCGACTGTGCGCGAACCTGAAATCCTCGAATGGCGGGGCCGACGTAGCTTTGTCACGGCGGTTGCTGAAGATAAATCCGGTGTTAAAATCGGCGTTGACGCCCTGAATATTGCTGCGCTGGGACCCAAAGCCAATGTTGCGGTGAAATTCAAATCCCGGGAATTGGATTTGGCCTCCGTCCGCGAACCGGTTTTGGCCTTCACCCAGACGCTGATAGACGGGCTCGCCTCTGACGGGACGATTTTAGGTCGTAAAGACAGTCGTTTTATTGTTGGCTGCCCGAGCGGGTGGACGGCGGAAGACCGCGACGCGTATCGCGACGTCTTCCAAGACGCCGGATTATCCACTGTGCGCATTGTTCCGGAGTCTCGCGCGGCCTTAATGACAGCGCTGGAACAAGGATATTTGTCGATTGAGGATACGCGGGCTTCCGTACTCATCGTAGATATTGGATCCTCGACAACGGATTTCACTTATTGCCGCGATCTGGATGCGCAGGATGTTGGCCATAACGTACTTGGCTCGGGATTGTTGGATAGTGAAATTTTTGAGTTGAATTTGGCGCGCCAAAAAGACCGAAAGAAAATCGAACAGCTTATCGCGAAATATCCGCATTACCGCCCGATTATGGAATATTGGTGCCGGGAAGCGAAAGAAGCCTATTTCACCGGCGAAGAGATTCCGGTCGAGCTGCTCAAACGCCTGCCAATCGGGCGGGGCGTTGTCTTTGATATTCGTATCGACAAGGCTGATGCCGATAAGATTTTGGATAAACCCTTGGAAGCGCTACACGGCTATAGTTGGCGTTCGGCTTTTGACTATGCCTTGAAAGAAACAGTTGAAAATCTCGGCGGCCTCTCACCCGATACGGTTTTGCTTACGGGCGGAGCGTCGCGCCTGCCGCTGGTCTTGCCCGCCACAAAGATGGCCTTCCCCAAAGCGCGCATTGTGCGCGGCGCAGAGCCTGAATTTGCCATTGCCCGCGGATTGGCCTGGCTCGGACGGTTCGAATATCTTCATGCCAGTTTTAAGTCCGAGGTTGATAAACATACCCGCGCGGGCGGCGAGATAGCGGCCAAGGCGGAAACCGCCTCACACGATCTTGGACGAACATTGGCCCCCGTTTTGGTGGACGCCATTACGGATGGATGCATCTTACCCGCATTTCGAGAGTGGCGTAGCGGACGTATTAAAAGTCTGGATGATGTCGAAGCGGAATTAAATACGCGCGTGTCGGATTGGCTTGCATCCGATGCGGCACAGGCTGCCTTAAGGGCTGTAATTGATGTCTGGTTCGCCGGGCTGCAGCGCGATATTGAGACTGTCACCGACCCGCTTTGCCGCGATCACGGATTGCCCGCTATGGTGTTGTCCCTGACGGATTCGCATCATGTCTCCCGGCATTTAGAGGGGCTGTCCCTGTCCATGCCGCATGTGGGATCCATGGAATCGGATACGGCGCTCCTCGGCACGACATTATCGGCCATTTTGATTGGATCGCTCTTGGCCCATGCAAACTTGTTTGCGCCGCTTTTTCTCAACCCCTTGGGTATAGTTGTCGGCGGAGCGCTGGCGGGCGGGACATATTTGTTTGGCCGCAAAGCACTTTCAGGCAGAATGCGCAGCGCAAAAATGCCGGTTATGGCCCGTCAAATTCTGACGGATGGCCGGGTGCGTGCCGCCGTGAATAAGCAGCGTCCTGATTTAATTAAAGCTGTGCAAACGGCGTGGACGAACGCGGCGTCTGACCGATTTACTGACGAGCTGAATGATATGCTGGGCAGTGCTCTGCGCGAACGCGCAGATGAACGTGCGGTATTATTTTTAGTTTAGTCGCTTTTGGGAAGCGTGATTTCAATCTCGTCATCGCCGTCCATATCGATAACAATGCGGGTCTTGGACTTTCCGTCTTTGACGATAGTTTTCTTGTCGAGTGTCAAATTTTTTCCCAATCCGGAAATTGAAAAACTGTCATTGCTATCGCGGCTTTTCGAACGTTTCATCTCGCCGATTTTTGCGCCGTCAAATAATAACACGGTTTTACCTTCATCGGATTCAACATCCAAATCTTGAGCGAAATCACCCATCATGGCCGCCAAATCGCGAAAGAGACCGTCTTCCGCGAATGCCTCTTCCAGCACATCCATCACGACCTCAATTTCCTCCGATACATCGCCGCCGGCTTTGGCTTGCCCCTTTTCCAATTTGCGTTTTAACCGCGCCGTAGATTTCGCAATTTCGAGTTTGTGTTCAGATAGTTTGTCCTCAATCTTTTCCGAAAGGATTTCAGCATCTGATTGGCCTGCAGGCGGGGCAGCCAGAGCAGAACCCGACAAGCATAGAGCCGCAAAGAAAGTGAGGGTATATTGAAAATGGGCTGGCATTGGGGCTCCCGTATAAAGATGCGCTTAACAGTAAATCCTGTGGCACTTCACACGCAAGATATGATAACAGCAGGCTGAACCTTCCCTGAATTAACGCAAATCACCCCGGCGCACCCATGTTGAAAGACCGAATTTTCTATCCACTGGCGGCATTAATTGTGTTTGGGATGATTGCGCTGGCGCTTTCCTTTGGGCAGCGGGTTGATTTAACGGAGTGCGAAATATGGTCCGAAGGCTATATTATGTCCGGCGAGGAACTTGTGCGTTTGACCGCCCAGCCCGGTACGCAGGCGGTCTATGTCGCAGCGGCAGGCGGAGAACCGGCTTATGCGCGTCTGACCAGCACGGCTGCTCGCGAGAGTTTGCCGGATGATAAGCCGGGTGTCTTTGCACCCATTGGACCTCAATATGAAAGGGCTTTTGCGACACATAAGTTACGCATGACTGTTACGGCGCGCGCGTCGCGGCTCAACCCTTTGGAGTCATTCGACATTGGGTATTTTTCGGCCGGATCCGGGGATAGTGACTGGGAACGGCACCGACTTACGTCTGACTGGGTTGAGTATGCTTTGGAGTTTCGCCCCGGAGCCCTGACAAATCGCCAAGGTCTCGATCATGCGTCGATTTGGCCGGGCGAAACCGGCGAATTGCTAAATATGGATGTGCGAGATATTCGGGTGAGGGTTTTGGATCCGCCCGGTGCATGTGCAGGATAGCGCATTGACAGACCGGGCTGTGACGGCGACATAACTCTATGCCGATTGATGCGCATTCATTCCCTATGGTCTTGGCCTTTGCAGCGCCCGTTTTTGTCCTGACAATTGCTCTTGAATGGTGGTTAGTCAGCAGGGGTAAGCTGGCTGGCAGCTATGAGACGAAAGATGCCCTCACATCCATGTTGATGGGATTCGGGAATTTGGTGTCCGACTTGACAATGGGTTTTATCAGCCTCGCCGTTCTGATGTGGGCTTGGCAGTTTCGTTTGTTGGATTGGGGTGTCAGCCTGCCGATTATTATCCTGGCCCTTATCGCGCAGGATTTCTTATATTATTGGAAACATCGCGCGGCGCACCGCGTGCGTTGGCTTTGGACCGCACATGTTGTCCATCACAGCAGTCAATATTATAATCTCTCAACCGCGCTACGGCAGCCTTGGAACAATCATTTTACGGGCTTTGTCCTACTCTCCACTCCGCTTGTCTTCTTGGGTGTCCATCCGCTCTTATTGGGTTTTGTTGGCGCGTTGAACCTGCTCTATCAATATTGGATTCATACAGAGGCTATTGATCGTCTTCCAAATTGGTTTGAGGCCGTTTTCAACACGCCGTCGCACCATCGCGCCCATCACGCGACGAACCCACAATATCTGGATTCAAATTATGCCGGAATCTTGATTATCTGGGATAAGATGTTCGGCACATTCGTGCCCGAAGATCGGGAGACGAAGATAAATTACGGTCTGGTACAAAATATTGAGACACATAACCTAATCAAAGTTGCGTTTCTGGAAATGTGGGGTGCCGTAAAAGATGTGTTCACGCCGAAACTGACCTTGGGTCAACGGCTCAAATATCTCTTCGCCCCACCCGGATGGTCGCATGACGGTTCGCGCAAAAGCTCCGCTCACATCAAAGCTGATTTTGTCGCGCAGAACCCGCATTTATCCGGCGCACCGGGCCTGCCGAAATAAATTAACCTATACCATGAAAAAGGGCGCGTTGCGTTACTGTTAGGCCTTTAGGTGACGCTGCCTTTATTGTGTTGCCCGATTTGCGGACTGTGAAGCGAGCTGTCTCGCTCAAAACATAATCGCGGGACAAAACGGTATCGACATTCAGCATGACGACCGCCGCACTTTTGGGCGTCAGCGTTAAATCAATAAACCCGCTCCGCGTTGCATTATAATAACGTGCGTCCGGATTTTTCTGCGTCACGAGCAAATTATGATCTGCCGTGCCGTCGCCCAAATAGGCGGTCAATGTTTCGGAGGAAACTGAACTCGTTACCAATTCCAAGCCATATTTCTGGCCTGTCTCGGATGTCAGATCATTGACCCAAAATTCATGCGCATCCCCGGTCAAAACTAACATGTCGTTCAGGCCTGCAGCATCCAGCGCGGCATAGAAATTTTCCCGCGCCACCGGATATCCATCCCAGCTGTCGGGATAAAGCGGCATATTATGTTTGCTCAATGTCAGGAAATCGCGGACTTCCGGCCAGTCCTGTTCAATCCGCTCCAGCGATGCCTCATCGATATAGGGCGAGAAATCAGGCGTGAGCAATCGTCCCATAATGACCTGATTGGCGAGTAGCCGCCACGTCACGCCATCCTTCTTGGACTGGCGTAAATTATCCACGATGAAAGCCTGTTGATCCGCACCAAACATCTCCCGATCAGGCGCGTAGAGCACCTCTTTTCGGAATTTATCCGCACCGCCTTCTGAGGAAATCTCGTCAATATAGGATTCAACAATAATCGGCTCGGCCCGTGCCGTCAGCCGCGTTTCGACACAGGTCAAATTCGCCAGATTGCCAAAGCGGAAGTTTCTGTAAATATCCGATCTTACACGTCCCGGTTTGGGTTCGCGGATAGGCATCCATTCGTAATAAGCCCGCAAGGCCGCTTGTTTGCGGGCGTCCCAGTCACCTTCCATATCGGGTTGATGATTTTGTGCGCCTGTTCGCCAGCTATCATTCGTTGTTTCATGGTCGTCCCAGACGGCGATTAAAGGCATAGCTGCCGTAACAGCGCGCAGCGCCGCGTCCGTTCGATATTGCGCGTGACGCTGGCGATAATCATTCAATTCAACAATTTCGTGCGTCGGTTCATGGATACGGTCCGGCAAACGTGCTGTCTCCAAGGCCCCATATTCATAATAATAATCGCCCAGATGTATGAGTGCGTCATAGGGTCGATCATTTGCCCGTTTGGCGATTGCATCATAGGTGTTGAAATATCCGTGTTGCCAGTTGGCGCAGGATACGACGGCAAAGTGAAGGCTTTCTGTTTCGCCTTCGGGTAAAGTTCGCGTTCGGCCAATTTCAGACACGGCCTCGCCTGCGTGGAAGCAATAATAATAAGTTTGTCCGGGTTTCAGCTTGTCCGCGATGGCTTTGACACAATGATCGCGCGCGGCATTTGTTGTGACAGTGCCCGAATTCACCATGTCATTGAATTTGGAGTCGCGGGCCACTTTCCACAACACCTCAATGTCGCCGTCCATGTCTGTTGTAACACGGGTCCATAGAACAACGCTTGTCGCGAAGGGGTCTCCCGAAGCAATACCATGGGCAAAAGCGCCAGCCTGCAGAACGCCTTCATTTTTACCTGTGATAGATTCCGGCGCTGTGCAGGCAGCCAGTCCGGCTCCCGCCGTAAGTCCCATCAGACCCCGCCGTGTTAGTTTGCTGTTCATATTTTTCAATAAAGCCATTTCGGCTTCTTCTTATATTTCTAGAGCTTCCTATCAAGAATTTCCGCGCAGTCCAGAGACGGTTTTATCTACCAGTCGTTCAGTTTTGACAGGTGCGCGTTTTACGACCTTTAGCGGATTCCAGCCCATCGCGCCCAAAATATCCCTGAGGCTGGCCTGTCTCGTAAGTTTTGTGGGGCGCGTTTTTGGCCGTGTAAAAAATCCATGGCGCATACCTCGAAAGGTCGGTTGAAAGCGTCCCTTACGGAAAACACTAACTGCGAGAAACGCTAAATTGGACAATATATGCGGGATGGCTAACAGAAATAGTAATGGCCCCGGCATGTTTTTGAAAAACGTCCAAATCCGGTTTCGCGTCCCGTGATACACTGCAAAATCTGAGGCGCGGCCTGAAATGGCAGAACTGACATGGTCTATGATGGCTTCAGAACTTTGCACACATCTATATCCGGCCAGACGCATTCGGAAAGCTAAATCCACATCCTCATGATAGCAGAAAAAGCTCTCATCAAACCCATCAAGCAATTGAAAAACGTCGCGGTCGTAAAAGGCGCCCGCCCCGCAAGGCCCAAAACTCTCCCGGTCCGCAACTTCTATCACCGGCTTTCCAAATCCTGCGCGCCAAGCAATTCCAAACGCGTGATATTCATCCCCTAGACCGTCAAATTTTTCAGGCTCTAAGGCCAGATATTGTGTGCTGCCGACCATTGCGGTGTTGGGCAGGCGGTTTCGCGCTTCCAGTCCCTTCTCCAACCAGTCAGCTCTTGCGAAAGCATCAGGGTTAAGCAGTGCAATCCAACTCGCTTTGGCATGTTTGGCAGCTTGGTTATTGGCCACGGCAAAGCCTAAATTTTCACCCGCTTCAATGAGTGTGAACCGATGATCCAGTTCTGGTAATGTCGCCAAAGACCCGTCCGTGCTGCCGTTATCCACAAGGATACATTCAAAATTTGTCAGCGTTTGCGATAACAGGCTTTCCACGCAGGGCCGTAAATATTCGCCCGCATTGTAATTCACAATGATGACGGAAATCTCTGGATTTGTGGATGATATAGACACGCCTCGGTCTGTATCAGACCCAGCGAACAGGGATAGTCTGATTGTGTTGTCAGATTGACGTTACCGAACGGGAATGGTGTATGTGACGAATGTCATCTCTCCTGCGTCGATTTTCCGTTTTATGCGCAATCGCTTTTGCCGCTTGTTCTGCGGACCCGCCGCCCGCGCCAGAGCCAGAGCGTGAAAGCGCAAACAACGCCGCGGAAACAGCACAAATACTGAGAAGCGATTTAAGTCTGACGAGCGTGTCATTGGAAAGCCAAAACGAAGCCGGATTCAAACCCCGAAGGAATTTGGGCGCTTATCCGTTAGACCTTCCCATTGATTGGGCGGCCGACCCGTTCACGGATGAAAACTGGCGGTTCCAGCTTAATGCCTGGCGGATGCTTGACCCCTATATGACGGCTTGGTTTGAAACGGGTGAGTCTGCCTATTTGGAACAGGCCATGACATTCGTACGGGATTGGTACGAATTTCATGTCACGAACAGAAAGCGTAACAGCTTTGCTTGGTATGACATGTCGACGGGTTTGCGCGGACAGCATATTGCCGTGTTGGAGAATGCTCGCCAACGCGGTGAGTTAGACCTCACGGCACAAGATACGGAGATGTTGGCAGATTTGGCCCGCTTGCATATTCGTCAAACCCGGCGCGACGGCATAACGGCCAGCAATCACGGGTTCTTCCAATTGGCGGGCGTGGCTTTGCTCTGTCGCAGCTTTTCCGAAGATCGCGCCTGCAGGACGATGGAAGATTATATCCGCCGGGAATTTTCGGCTCTTATGGCAGGGCAATTTACGGATGAGGGCGTCCATAAAGAGCATTCACCCGATTATCATATGTTTATGATGCGTGCGATTGAACGCATAGGCGCGCTGAAACCCTATTTCGCGGATGTGGATTTGGACAAGGTGGACTCTGTTGCGCCTTGGCTTGTTTTCCCCAATGGAAATAATGCTCGAATTGGAGATAGTGAAAAAACCGGAAAGCCACTGGCAACCGATCCCCAACCGAGTTGCCTGACTGGCGGCGCTTGTTTTGCCGTGGGAGATTTTTCGAAATCAGGTTATGCCATTATTCGCGATCTGCCTTCAAACCTTCCGGATTCAATGTTGTTCGTTACGGGCATGGCCCATAGCGGCGTGCATCGCCATGCGGACGCTCTGAGCTTTGAATTATTCGAAGCGGGACGTTTCGTTTTCATAGATGGCGGAAAATATGGCTATGATGACACCCCGCGGCGTCGATATGTTCTGACATCGGATGCACATAATACGATTGGCCTAGAGGGCGAACCCATTGCGCCGCGATTTTATGAAGAGCCGGGAAGTTATTTGTCGCTCATTAAATCTACATCAGATGGATTTGTGATTTCCGGTCAGGTTGATGTTGATAAATATTTTACATTGGCACGGGAGATAACCTATTTCCCCGGACAGCATTTGCGGGTTTTGGACAGACTGACTTCCGAGAAACACCAGCCCTATATTAGCCAGCTTCTTCTTGCGCCGGATCTAACGCCGGACCGTATTCCCGGGGGATTCCGTGTGGATTTGGGGTCGCAAATCATCACGGCGAGGCTGGAATCCGAAGGATGCGAAATCGAGATCGTGAGAGGGCAGGCGGAACCCTATCTCGGCTGGTATAGCCCATCTTATCAAATTATGGAGCCGACATCTGCTGTGCGGGCCCTATGTCCGGGCCGGAACCGCGACATTATCTGGGACATAAAACTGACGTCGAAGACTTAAGCCCGGTCAATCATATAAGAAAAACGTTATATCGCGTTGACGAAACTCGGGTGAAGGCGTAATGGGCGCATGAATTCCCGGCAGCCATTTTCGCCGATCAATTAGGAAAACTCTCATGAGCGCACAAGACTTTATCGTCAAAGACATTTCTCTCGCTGATTTCGGGCGCAAGGAATTGGATATCGCAGAAACAGAAATGCCGGGGTTAATGTCACTGCGCGAAGAATTTGGTGATACAAAACCGTTAAAGGGCGCGCGGATTGTCGGCTCGTTGCATATGACTATTCAAACGGCGGTTCTGATTGAAACGCTGACGGCCCTCGGCGCGGATGTCCGTTGGGCATCTTGCAATATTTTCTCGACACAAGATCACGCCGCGGCGGCCATTGCGGCCGGCGGAACACCTGTCTTCGCAATTAAAGGTCAGACGTTGGAAGAGCATTGGGATTATCTTGATAAATCCTTCCTCTTCCCTGAAGGGCCGAACCTGATTTTGGACGATGGCGGCGACGCCACGCTATATGTGCTTCTCGGCGCACGTGTGGAATCAGGTGAAACAGATTTGATTTCCGGTGAGCCATCTTCCGAAGAAGAAGCGGCGATTTTTGCACAAATTAAAAAACGCATGGCGGCGTCTCCGGGATGGTTCACGAAAGTCCGCGATCAAATCCTAGGCGTGTCTGAAGAAACAACCACAGGCGTTCACCGTCTCTATCAACTCGTCGAAGAAGGACGCCTGCCTTTTCCGGCCATCAATGTGAACGACTCCGTGACCAAGTCCAAATTTGACAATAAATATGGCTGTAAGGAATCCCTCGTTGACGGCATCCGCCGCGCAACGGATACGATGATGGCAGGGAAAACAGCCGTCGTTCTAGGCTATGGCGATGTCGGCAAAGGGTCTGCGGCCAGCTTACGCGGGGCCGGCGCACGTGTGAAAGTCACGGAGGTCGACCCGATCTGTGCGCTGCAGGCTGCAATGGACGGATATGAAGTGACGACCTTGGAAGATACGGTTGCAGATGCAGACATCTTCGTCACGACAACGGGCAATAAAGATGTCATTCGCATTGAACATATGCGGGAAATGAAAGACATGGCGATTGTCGGAAATATCGGTCATTTTGATAATGAAATCCAAGTTTCAGCGCTCCAAAACCACAAATGGACGAATATCAAAGACCAAGTTGATATGATTACATTCCCGTCCGGCAATCGGATGATTTTGCTGTCGCAAGGACGCTTGCTCAACCTCGGCAATGCAACAGGCCATCCGTCATTTGTGATGTCGGCCAGCTTCACAAACCAAGTTCTTGCGCAGATTGAGCTTTGGGAAGACGCGCACGCAAAGACGCGGAAGTATGAAAATAAAGTCTATATGCTGCCCAAACATTTGGATGAAAAAGTTGCGCGTCTTCACCTTGATCGCATTGGCGTGAAGCTGACGAAAATGACTGACGAACAAGCAGATTATATCGGTGTGAAAGCCGAAGGTCCGTATAAGCCGGAACATTATCGGTACTAGACAAAGACTTGAACGGCTTAATGTTGGGCCGTTTACCACCCTCTGAATAAAAATAAAAAGCGCAGAGCCTTAAAATCGAGGAGCGAGCCATGAGCCGCCAATCATACGAATTTACATCTGAATCCGTTTCCGAAGGGCATCCTGACAAGGTTGCAGACCGCATTTCTGACGAAGTCGTGGATCTGTATTTCCGCGAGGCACTCAAGGAAGGGATGGATCCGTGGCAGGTGCGCGTTGCGGCAGAAACTCTGACGACGACGAATAAGGTCGTCATAGCAGGGGAAACCCGCGGGCCATCTTCCGTCACGCCGGAGCGTATTGAGGCGTTGGCCCGTGAGGCGATTAAAGATATTGGATATGAGCAAGACGGCTTTCATTGGAAACATGCAGATGTGCAAGTTTTACTTCATCCGCAAAGCGTAGATATTGCCCAAGGCGTCGATTCCGGCAGTGGGCTGCACTCAGAGGAAGGAGCAGGTGACCAAGGCATTATGTTTGGCTATGCCTCTCAAGATGTTCCGGGAGCGCTCATGCCGGCGCCTGTGCATTATTCCCATAAAATTCTCGAGCGTTTGGCAAAAGCCCGAAAAGAAGAGGGTCAGGATTGGCTCGGCCCTGACAGCAAGTCACAGGTCACGGTCCGCTATCACAATGGCCGTCCTGTTGAGGCCACGGCAATTGTTCTTTCAACCCAACATTTGGATGCCTCTCTCGATAGCCGCGCCATCGCGGAACGTGTGAAGCCCTATATTGAAGACGTTTTACCAATGGGTTGGCTGACGGATAATACGGTTTATCACATAAACCCTACAGGTAAATTCGTGATTGGCGGACCGGACGGTGACGCAGGTCTGACGGGCCGTAAAATTATTGTCGACACATATGGCGGCATGGCGCCGCATGGCGGCGGTGCTTTCTCCGGCAAAGACCCGACAAAGGTGGATCGGTCAGCGGCCTATGCCACGCGTTATCTGGCAAAAAACCTTGTCGCAGCGGGCGTCGCGCCGTGGGTGGAAATTCAGGTCAGTTACGCCATTGGTGTGGCGGCACCAACCTCCATCTATGTAAATGTTGATGACAACAATCCAATTAAGGGCGACCGGATTGAAACCCTGATACGGCAAATAATGGACCTCACGCCTCGGGGTATTCGGAAACATTTGGATTTAAATAAACCTATCTATTCGCCGACAGCCGCCTATGGGCATTTTGGCCGCACACCCGGAGATAAAGGCGAATTTTCCTGGGAACGTGTTGATCTTGTCGATGAAATAAAGGCTAAGCTTTGAGCGCGGCCGCTGAACCTCTGACCTGCGTTGCGATTATCGTTGGGGCGCATGGGGTGCATGGCGCGGTGAAGGTGAAATCTTTCACGGAGAACCCCGCGGACTTCTCAATTTACGGGCCATTGCTGGACGCAGACGGCACGATTATTTTGACGCCAAAAAATCCGCGCCCCATCAATAATGCCTTCACCATGCGCTCACCGGAAATAAAATCGCGGGAAGAGGCGATGGCGTTGAAGGGTAAACAGCTATTCGTGCCGCGCAGTGCGTTTCCGGAATTGGATGAGGAGGATGATTTTTACTATACGGATTTAGTCGGTTTGGATGTTAAATCCACAGACGGGAAACGTATTGGTACGGTCAGCGGGGTTCATGATTTTGGCGCGGGGACGATGCTGGAAATTCAGCCCGGAAAATCGGCGGAGAACCAAAACAGCTTTTATCATCCCTTCACGAAACTGGCTGTACCCAAAGTGGACTTAAAAGCAAAACGCCTCGTCATTCATATTGAGGATCCGGTGATGGGCCGCGGTCCTGCCCCTGAACCCACGCCAGACTCTTCCTTGAAGGGTGATGAAAGCTAAAGCACTGAAAAGTTTCTTGTGCGAGTATTAGATTGACTTAGAACGCGGCGCGTTGGGGACGACATGCAAAAAAAACGAACGCTCCTGAGCTTAAAGCTCGCTTTATTGACAGCTTTGACATTTGGGCATTCGCCAAGTGCTGTGGCTCAAGATCAAAGCCTCATCGATACGAGCGAAACGCTGGGTCAAACGTATGGACGTCCGCCCAATGCAGAGGCTTTGATGGATGGCGAGACAGATATTGCGATTGACCTGGACATCTTTTTTAAAAATCTGGAACTGATTAATTTGGGCGAGTTGGAGGGGCAAACCTTCTTTGGCGCAATCGTTCCAGTTAGGATCAGACACGCACTCTCCGAGGCGCTACAGGTCGAATTAGGCGTGGTCGCTGGCCATGATTTTGGGGAGGATGAAGCCTTGTCCGATGTCGACCCATGGGCGCGTGTTTCATATTCGGCGGATAATGACGTGTATCTGATTGCGGGCACACTTGTCAGGACGCATTGGGCGCATCAGGCCTTGCTGGATGATACCATACGGTTTCAGGATTTGACGGAACAGGGTTTCCAAATCCGAGCGGATCGCGACAGCTTCAAACATGACAGCTGGATAAATTGGCGGATTAAAGAAGGCGCTATTCGCGCAGAAGAATTTGAAGTGGGCACAACGTCCCAAATTCGATTATTTGACGACGTTTTGCGACTGGACGGGCAGATGGTTTGGTCTCATGCCGGTGGCCAAATCAGCGAAAGTCGGCGCGTTGACAATGATGTTGCGGCAGTGATTGGCGGCTCTGTGGGGGGCGCGGATGTTTTGGGATGGGACCGCGTGAGGACCGCCCGTATTGGCGTAAACGGGTTTTACAGCCTGCGTGACCGTAAATTACAAGACGCCACGGATGGCTCCGGCTTCGAGGTCTATGGTTTCACCGACATAGATGTTAGAAAGAATGTCTGGATGCGCTTTGGCGCGGGATATTTCGACAGTCAGGATTTCAACACGCAGTTGGGCGACCCGCTATTCAATTTTGACAACTATGGATATGGGCGGGCGAATACGGTTTGGCGGGTCACAGACTCGGCATCTCTGGAAGCTGGCGCAACGGTCCAGCGGGCAGGCGGCAGAACAAATTGGTCCGCCAATGTCGGATTAACAGTCTCAACCGCCTTTATTTTAAACGGTGTCAGGCGCCGCTAAGCTTTTTACCAATCTGCACAGAATTTCATGGGTGTTAGAGGGCTGGGCCTGCTAAGGTGAAACTATGACACTGGACGCCAATATCAAATCGACGCCTCCGAAATTAATGCAGGCCATTCGCCAAGCGATGGCGGGGACGGAATCCGTTCAGGAACGGCTGGATGATTTCGTTGTGGCTATCCAATCCTCAATGAAGGTCAAGGTGGCCTCAATTTATCTGTTGCGACCCGGTGCGGAGCTGGAATTATCCGCTACGGAAGGGTTGAAGAAATCTGCCGTGCATAAAACGCGCATGAAGCCGGGCGAAGGCCTTGTCGGTCATGTCGCTCTGACCGCGCGTCCCTTGAACTTGGCGGACGCGCCGTCTCATCCGTTGTTTTCTTACCGTCCGGAAACCGGGGAGGATCCGTTTAAGAGCTTCCTGGCCGTGCCTATCTTGCGCGGTGGCCGAACCTTGGGCGTACTGGTTGTGCAAAGTGAACGCGAACGCACATTTACAGAGGCCGAGGTTGAAGACCTGCTCACCGTGGCGATGGTGCTCGCCGAAATTATTATTGATGATGAACGGGTCGGCGGGAAAAAAGCCGCGCTGAAAGGGATTACGCTGGCGGCTGTCAAGCCTGAACGGTTCGAAGGTAAAGCCTTTGCTCCGGGTCTCGTGCGGGGGTCCGCACATTTACATCTGCCGCCTGTGGCTCCGGCAAATTTGCTGGCCGAGAATATCACGGTCGAGCAAAACCGATTGGAAGAAGGTATTACAATTTTACGGGCCAGTGTTGATGCCATGGTCTCCGGCGAAGCAGCTTCGCTATCACGGGCGTCCAAGGAAATATATGAAACCTACCGTATGTTCGCCTATGACCGAAAATGGGTCAAACGCCTTCGCGAGGCTGTATCATCAGGCCTGACATCTGAGGCCGCCGTTGAACGGGTGCGCAATGAACACCGCGCCCGGTTGATGAAAGCCAAAGATCCTTACTTACGTGCGCGGCTGCATGATTTGGAAGATTTGGCGAACCGCCTGATCCGTGCCTTGGGCGGGGAACAACTTGGCCCGGGCGCCCGTAAATTATCCGATGATGCCATTTTATTCGCGCGGGAGTTAGGTCCGGCGGAATTGCTGGACTACGACCGAAAGAAACTCCGCGGCATTGTTCTGGAGGAAGGATCCGCCACCTCTCATGCGGCGATTATTTGTCGGGCTTTGGGCATACCGCTGGTTGGCCGTGCGGACGGTATTTTGGATATGATTGAAACGGGCGATGCCGTTCTGGTCGACGGAGAATCCGGCGTTGTTCATATCCGCCCATTACAATCCGTCGAAGATAGTTTTGATTTGCGGATGAATGTAAAGGGCGAGTTGGCTCGCGCTTATGAGGCGCTGAAATTCCAGCCCAGCGTTACGAAAGACGGGCAGGAAATGTCCTTGCAATTAAATGCAGGCCTTTTGGTGGATTTGCCGCAACTCGATCAAGTTGGCGCAGACGGCATTGGTTTGTTCCGGACCGAGTTCCAGTTCATGGTCAGCGACTTTATGCCGAAACTAAAAGAGCAAACCGCCCTGTATCAGCAAGCCATTGATGCGGCGGGCACCCGGCCCGTGACCTTCCGCACACTGGATCTGGGCGGTGATAAAATCCTGCCTTATATCGATCCTGTTCCTGAAGAGAATCCGGCAATTGGATGGCGGGCCATTCGGATTGCTTTGGACCGTCCGGGTCTGATGCGATATCAGCTTCGCGCCCTCGTGGCGGCAGGGGCGAACCGTCATCTACGGGTCATGTTCCCCATGGTGACGACGGTGGATGAAATGATTCAGGCGCGCGCCCTGTTTAATCGGGAAGTGGACCGGGCCTCCGCTCTGGGGCTGGACTTGCCGAAAAAAATAGAGGTTGGCGTTATGCTCGAAACGCCGTCTTTGGCGTGGCAAGTGTCGGCCGTCTGCGATCACGCGGATTTTGTGAGTGTAGGCGCGAATGATCTAATGCAGTTTTTCTTTGCGGCAGACCGGGATAATGCCCGCGTTTCTGACCGATATGATCCCCTGCACCCTGCGGCTCTATCCGTTTTGAAATTTATCGCGGACCGCTGCAATATGAACAATACACCCGTCTCCGTTTGCGGCGAAATTGCGGGCCGCCCGCTGGAAGCCGTAACATTGGCGGCGCTTGGCTTTCGAACACTTTCCATGCCGGTCACGGGAATTGGCCCCGTTAAAGCGGCTCTGTTAAAATTGGACGCGCAGGATCTGGCAAAGGAAATCGCGCCGCATATGAGCGTGGAATCGCGCTTGTCTTCCTTGCGCGAAATCGTGCAGGATTATTGCACGCGCAACGCAATCCCGATTTAGGCGTAAGGTAGGTCATGAAACGTTTTATTTTTATTGCAGCCATTCTCGCAGCGTGTCAGCCAGCGGATAGCGACACAGATTTACCGTTAGAGCTTGATGAACCCGGAGTTGAGGCCGGTGTTGTGGGCATTCGGTTGAGCGACCCGGTGTCGGAACCGCGCGCCTGTATTATTCCGATTCAGATTGAAAACGGACTGGACGCCGTCACCAGTGTCACGATGATTGCCTTTGATTTAACCGGTCCCGGTGAAGATGCCAAAGGTAATATGTTTGCGCCTGCTGCCGACGCAGGCGACATCTCTGAAGCCCGTGTCATCGTCGAAGGTCAAAGCTGCGACGCCTTTGATACGCTCAGTATCCCTGAAATTCGCTGCACATCCGGTGAAGAAAGCTGCGAAGATAAGGTCGAATTGATTGA
>JAHDFA010000002.1:3101-6382 GCA_020628495.1 Hellea sp. | reverse complement strand
AGATTATTCAGAACGGTTTCCGCCGCATCATCCAGGGGCAAATATGTGTCGAGAAACGTCTTGGCCTTATTATAATTGCCGTCACCTTGAATCATAACGACTTTGCCCGTCAGGTCTGAAATAGCTTGTTCCAGCTTGTCAAAATCCAGACGGAAGCGTTTCTCATTTGGAAGCCATTCTGCGGCACCTACTTCGCGGAAATAATTATATTGGAAGGCCGCGCCTTTGGCATGGGCTGCGCCAGTGCCAAATCGCATGGAACGGAATTTACCGGAGAAATAGGTCGCCAGAAATGCTTCACGCTCGGCTGGATTCAACTCCCCGCGATCCATCATATAGAGGATGTTGTAGGCTCCCATCACATCCGCTTTGCCTTCTTCAAGCCCGGAAGAAAGTTCTTTCAACTGGGCGTTGACGGTTGTTGTTTCGCCGTTCACGTTAATGGTGCCCGGTCCAAGAGAATGCGAAAGTTCGTGAAAAAGCGTATTATTGCTCATCCATTTTTTTGCCGTCAGCTTGGCCTGCTCCGGCACTAAAACACGCTCGCCAATCGGGGCAAGGATACGGTCATATTTCGCGCCGAGGACATTGTTGAGAATAACCTTTTTTGCGCCCTTCGCCTCCCGCACTCGTTCATCATTAGGCAGGTTAAAGGCTATGGTCTGAACACCGTTTTCATTGTCACCGCCGCCATGCACTTGATAGGTCACGGCAATCGGGCTCTCAAAGCCACGCGAAAAATTCTTATAGCGTTCCGGCACAGGTAGATTTTTTTCCATATCGACCAAGAAATTTTTATATTTATCGAGAGCTGCTGACTCGTCCGGATTTTTCACTGTCACAAAACTCTCATAGGCAGTCTTGTAAGCGAACAGGCCGTCATCATAAACTTCATAGGGGCCAATGGCGATTTCAATCGGGCCGTCCAGGTCCATCCACGCCATTTCACTTTCGAAATAATCATCCGTCAAAAAGGCATCGGCCCGCAGATTAAGAAATTTTTTCAAACTGGCATTTTCAGACAGGGCCGCCGCTTCGCGCATCAGGGCCGCAGCAGGCTTCAAATATTCCGCATATTCGACGCGGTATGGCACAGCCTTCAAGCCGCCATCTTCCGTGCGGCGGATAACCGTATAGCCAGATGTGAAGGCCTCTTTATCTTCGGGGTGGTCCGCAATCCATCGCTCGAACTCGGCCTTCGTCATATCAGCAGGATAAAATCCTGCGCCCGCAGGGCAGGGCGTATCGCCGACGAAAACAGTATTGTCATCGTCCAAGCTATCACAAGGGCCGAAATGTAAATCGAACATGGCCTTTTGAATCGGCGTCCCGCTGCGTTCTAATTCCGCCCGGCGCGCGGGATAATCCGCGCCGCGTTGAAGCAGATAAATTTTGGACAGATAATCACTGGCGTCGATGAGTTTATTCACAACCCGGCGCTCTGTCTCCGTCAGAAAAGAAACATCAGGATTCATCGGAATTTCGGCAAATTTTTCATATTGCCGCGTAATATCATATTCGGTTTCAACCGATTTGACGTCAGGCTTAGCGTCCGCTTTGGGCGCGGTTTCGCCGCATCCAGCCAAAAGCGCTGCGGCTGCGATTGTTATTAAAAGAACTCTCATCTTATGTCTCCAACTCATTTCTGATTTGCTGCGCGAGGGTTTGCAGCTCATTCATATCGGCCATATCTCCGCCATGTGCGCCCAAGGCCATACCGTCATAGCGCGGAATAATATGGACATGTGTATGAAAAACGGTTTGCCCGGCCGGCGCGCCGTTAAATTGTGTGACAACAATTCCGTCAGGTTTCAGGGCTGCGTCCACGGCTTGCGCAACGCGCTGAACCGTTCCGAAAAGGCGGCCAATATCTTTGGGCCTGACGCCAAGTAAATTAACTGATGGTCCGCGCGGAATCACGAGACAATGCCCCTTGGATTGCGGAAAGGCATCCATAATTACCAATGTTCCGCCATCTTCATAGACTTTGGCACAAGGCATTTCCCCCCGTAGGATTTTTGCGAAAATATTTTGGTCGTCATAGGGCGCGTGTAAGGTCATGCAGACTTACACCACGAACTGCGGCCTATGAAAAGGTGCGCTTTCAGATAGACTTGCCCGCGCAGTGAAAGGAAAATTGTGCCGGAGTTTAAAAAAATAAAAGCGAACACGCAGCGTGTTTATTCCTGCAAAGCTGAATTTTGGCAGAGCGTCCGAAGTCGTACGGGATATGAAAATATCTGGCTGGATCGCTTTCTGGAACAGCTGCCAAAGCCCGCTGACATATTGGATTTGGGGTGCGGTACGGGCGATCCGATAGCCAGATATCTATTGGCGCACGGGCATGCGCTCACCGGTGTCGATTACGCCCCAACGATGATTGAAATTGCCAAAGCGCGCTATCCAGAAGCCAGATGGTACGTGTCCGATATGACCGTGCTTCCTGATCTAGGCCTGTTTGACGGTATTCTAAGCTGGGATGGATTTTTCCATTTATCCATCTCTGAACAGAGAATGATCCTTCCGCAATATGCAAAACGTCTCAATTCCGGCGGGGCTTTATTACTAACAGTTGGAACGCAGGAGGGTGAAGTCACGGGGTATATCGACGATGAAACCGTCTATCATGCGAGCCTGTCCCCGGCGGAATATATAGACATTTTAGAACATGCGGGGTTTGCGGATGTGGCGTATCAAGCCGAAGACCCCGACTGTCGGGGCCGCAGCGTGCTTCTGGCAACAGGTTTGAAGCAGCCGTGACCTATCCCTTTTTGAAAGGCGTATGTTTGGCCAGAATATCGACTTCATGCTCGATGGCGGCTCGCTCTTGTTCCAGATAATTTTCGACGCCCTGCATTAATCCGGGATGGGCCAGCCAATGGGCGGAATGGGTTACAACCGGCTCATATCCCCGGGCGAGTTTATGTTCACCCTGCGCACCGGCCTCCACACGCGGCAGGCCAAGCTCCAGCCCTGCCTCAATCGCTTGATAATAACAAAGCTCAAAATGCAAGAAGGGCTTATGGATGAGCGCTCCCCAATTGCGGCCATAAAGCGCATTTGATCCGATATAGTTCAGGGCTGCTGCAATAGGTGTGCCGTCCATTTCTGCCATGACCAGACAAATATCATTGCGCATGGTCTGTTGCATGATGTCAAAGAATTTGCGGGTTAAGTAGGGACGCCCCCATTTGCGCTCGCCCGTATCGAGATAGCAGCGGTAGAACAGATCCCAATGCTCATCTTTTAGATCATCCCCGATCAAGCGCTTGATCGTGACA
>JAHDFA010000002.1:0-3001 GCA_020628495.1 Hellea sp. | reverse complement strand
ATTTCAACTGCGACATCCAGCGGCAGGCTAGGCGCGGAGACAGCAAAGCGTGCATGTCGGCCGGCATCGCCAAACACGTCGACCATAAGGTCCGAACATCCATTTATGACTTTGGGAATATCGGCTTGTGTGGCGTCTGCTGTCGCTTGAACAAAACCGCCCAGTTTCACGATACGTTTGACGCGGGACAAATCACCGTCACACGCCGCTTTCATCTGCGCAATCAGATTTAGGGCGGAAAGGCGTGCCGCAGACTGTCCTTGCTCCACGCTCATGTCTTCTCCGAGGCGGCCTTTAACCTCTTCATCGCCAATTTTTGAAATCTGGCCCGAGATGAAAACAAGATTGCCACTTACGACAAAGGGCACGTAATTTGCCACGGGTGCGGCAGGTGTTGGCAATGTCAGTCCCAAGGCGGCGAGTTTTTCGTCAGGTGTCATTTTCGTCTCTTTTAAGTCAGTGATTTGCATTCTATATGCTGCGCTATGACAGAGACTCCAATCACTTTCCCGCTTCCAACGCACCGACCGGAGCTGATTGCGTTTCTCAGCACGCGCAGGTCAAATTTGGCCAAGGTGATGGAGGGGCCGGGACCGGATACCGAAATTCGGGATAAAATTCTGGAGATTGCGGCGCGTGTGCCGGATCATCGCAAACTCGCGCCTTGGCGTTTTGTTATTTTCGAGGGTCAGGCGCGATCTGCTTTCGGACAGCATATTTCGACGGCCTTCATGGCGGCCAATCCAACAGCCCCGGCGGACCGCGCCATATTTGAAGGCGCGCGCTTGATTCGTGCCCCTCTGGTCGTCGCCGTCATCTCTGCGCCCGTCGACTGTCCGCGGGGAACGCCGAAATGGGAACAGGAATTATCCGCCGGGGCAGTCTGTTTCAATATGTGTTTGGCGGCCCAAGCGCATGGGTTTGGCGCGCAATGGCTCACTGAGTGGTATGCCTATGATGACACCGTAAATGCAGCTCTGGGTTTAACCGCGGGACAACGCGTCGCAGGCTATATTTATATCGGCACACCAACAACAGAGTCCGCGCCGCGAACGCGCCCAAATCTCGAAAACATCACGCAATTTTGGAGAAAAATTTAACCAGTTTCACCGTTTATCACAGCATTGGGGGGTGACATTTAGCTGAACTTGGATAAAGAACATTCGGGATAGTTTTAGGACTGTCTGACAGCTCTCGACCACCATTGCGCCCCGTGTGGTCGAGAGCTAATTTCTTGAACTTTCTACAATCTTTTATTCCGCTCTCAACAACGGTTTAGGCTGTTTCATTAAACAGTTCGCGTCCAATGAGCCAGCGGCGGATCTCTGACGTCCCCGCACCGATTTCCATCAGCTTTGCATCCCGCAGATAGCGACCGGTCGGGTAATCATTGATATAGCCATTTCCGCCCAACATCTGAATCGCGTCCAGCGCGACCTGCGTCGCGCGTTCCGCTGCATAGAGGATACAACCGGCAGCATCTTTTCGCGTCGTCTCGCCCCGATCGCAAGCGGCGGCAACGGCATAAGAATAAGACCGCGCCGTGGAGAGCGAGACATACATATCGGCCAGTTTGCCTTGCATCAGTTGGAACTCGCCAATGGCTTTGCCGAATTGCTTGCGCTCATGGATATAGGGCAGCACCGTATCGAGGCAGGCTTGCATAATACCCGTCGAGACGGCGGAGAGAACAACGCGCTCATAGTCCAGTCCGGACATCAGGATTTTCGCCCCGTCGCCAATTTCGCCGACGACATTTTCTTCCGGCACGAAACAATCCTCAAAGACCAACTCGCATGTGTCAGAGCCGCGCATGCCCAGCTTGTCCAGCTTTTGGGCCGTCGAAAAGCCTTCAAAACCTCTCTCAATCAGGAAGGCGGACACGGATTTACTACCCGCACTCGGATCGGTTTTGGCGTAAACTAATAATGTATCCGCGGTCGGGGCATTTGTGATCCACATCTTATTGCCGTTCAGCAGATATCCGCCTTGTGCTGTTTCCGCTTTCAGGCGCATGGACATGACATCAGACCCTGCGCCGGGCTCGCTCATGGCGAGACTGCCGAGATGTTCCCCTGAAATCAGTTTGGGCAGATATTTGGCTTTTTGTTCGGCATTTCCCCAGCGCTGGATTTGATTGATGCAGAGATTGGAATGCGCGCCGTAGGACAGACCGATGGATGCGCTCGCGCGGGAGACTTCCTCAATCGCGATTGTGTGCTCGAGATAGCCGAGGCCGAGGCCGCCATCGTCTTCTGATACGGTAATGCCGTGCATCCCCAACGCGCCCATCTTCTCCCAAATATGTCGCGGGAATTCATTCTTCGCATCAACCTCATCCGCAATCGGCATGATTTCAGATTGGCAAAATTGATAAACTGTCTCGCGGATCATTTCCGTCGTTTCAGAATGTCCGAATTGGAGTGTGGGGTATGTTGTGGTCATTTTTTTCTCTATTATTTCGTGACTCCTCCACCGCCGGGGCGGGGGAGGTGGCCGTAGCGAAGCGAAGGTCGGAGGGGGTAGGCGAAGCGATCAGAGTGCTTATGGTCTTCTGGGCGCGCAAGACTGCGCGCACCCCCTCCGTCACTTCGTGACACCTCCCCCGCGCTGCGGTGGAGGAGAGCTTTACTGGGGTGGGTCATTTCTCGATCTCCTCCAAGCTCAACAGCATCTCGCCATCGGCCACCAAGGCATCGACCTCTGCGCTCACCTCCGCCACCACACCATCGCGCGGAGCTTCCAGCGTCATTTCCATTTTCATGGCTTCCATAATGATGAGCGCATCACCCGTTTTGACGCTATCACCCGCTTTGGCTTTCACAGCGATAATTTTACCGGGCATAGGCGCGGTGAGGGCGTTGGATGAATTTGATAAAGCGTCGGCGCTAAATGTTTCTTTTTCAACCCGAATAAGTTGCCCATTGCGATAGAGGCTTATGTGGTCGTGATGGATTTTGAAGGCCCATGATGAGTAGTGAGTAAGCACATCCTCGTTAGA
>JAHDFA010000073.1 GCA_020628495.1 Hellea sp. | reverse complement strand
CATGATTTGGGCCATCCGCCTTTCGGGCATTCGGGCGAAGATGCGCTGGCCGCCTGTATGGACCCATATGGCGGGTTTGATCATAATGCGCAGACCTTACGCATCGTCACGCATCTGGAAGGGCGCTATGCCGAATTTGATGGGCTGAACCTGACTTGGGAAACGCTGGAAGGGATTGCCAAACATAACGGGCCGCTGGTGACACGGAAATCTGATATTGCCCGACTGCCTTGGGCGCTGACTGCGATTGAGAATTGGGAGGATTTGGAACTGGAAACCTTTGCCGGCCCGGAAGCCCAAGTTGCGGCGTTGGCCGATGACATTGCCTATAATAATCACGATCTGGATGATGGGTTGAGTGCGGGCCTCTTTACTGTTGAGGATGTCACCCAAGTCCCGTTTGTTGGCGAGATGTTTCACGATGTGCGCCGCCGCTATCCCGACATTCCCGAAAATCGCCTGATCCATGAATCCGTTCGGGATATGATCGGCTACATGGTCGCTGACGTTTTGGCGGAAACCCGAAAACGTATTGCGGCCGCCAATCCAAAAAGCGCGGATGATATTCGTAATTTAGATCACGCCGTTGTCGATTTCTCCGAAGGATTCCGCGCGAAAGAAAAGCCGCTGCGCGCGTTTCTGTTTGAGAACATGTATAAGCATTTTAAAGTGAACCGTATGATGAGTACGGCCGGGCGCGTTGTGCGAGAGTTGTTCGCGCTGTTCATTGTCGAACCGCAGCTTTTACCGAAACATCTATATCAAAAAACCAATGGTCCAGAGACATTTGAGACCGCCCGCGTGGTCTGTGATTACATCGCGTCAATGACCGATAGTTTTGCGATTTCTGAACATAAAAAACTCTATCAGCCCGCCGGATATTTTTGATTGGCCGCAGAGTCCCGGTAAGGTAATCTTAACCTTGCTGCCTATGCTGAAATCTGCCCTGTTTTCCGAGGCCGAGTCGGGATAGCAGTATATGAGAAAATGAGTCCCCATGTCTGATACGCCACAAGAATTTTCACCTGACCTGAATGTCGCGCAAGAAACGTTGCAGCCCTTTGACGTGCGCCAGCGTGAAGGGTGGAACCCAATGATTAAACTGGCTTTGGTAGCGGCCGGGCTACTCTTGGCGGCGTTTATCGTGTTGAAACTATATACACCGGGCGTGCGCGATCGCTCCGACCCGCCGCGGATTACGGCCGACAATACACCGTTTAAGATCAAGCCCGAAGAAGCAGGCGGCACGCAAACACCGAATCAAGACAAAGTTGTTTTTGAAGTCATGGACGGAAATTCGCCCGGCACAAATGCCACGCCGGAGGATGGACCCGAGCAACCGATAAAAATTGAAACGCCCACCCCGGAAGTCAATGTGCCCGTGCGCGAACCTGTTGCGCCGCGCCCTGTCGTGACGCCGCCGGCGCGGCCAACACTGTCCGCACCTACAGCCGGGAATTCCGATTGGGTCGTGCAAGTCGCCTCCACACGATCAGAATCGGACGCCAATGCCGTTTGGACGACATTGGAACGCAAATTTCCGAATTTGGTCGCAAATGCTTATGCAGATGTGAAGCGGGCCGATTTGGGGGATAAGGGCATATATTACCGCACGCGCGTTGCGGGCTTGGCAGATAAGTCTGCAGCACAATCCCTCTGCCAGTCTTTTAAGGCGGCTGGGCAGGCTTGTTTTGTGACAAAGCGATAGGCAATGACTGCGCCGCTCTCCTGCATTATTGGTCTATCAGGGCCGCGGCTCAAAAAATCTGAATCTGTTTTTCTGCGGGATGCAAATCCTTGGGGCGTTATTCTTTTTGCGCGAAATGTTGAAAATCCGGATCAACTTCGCATTCTGACCTCAGATATTCGCGATGCGATGGGGCGGAATACACTTATTTTTGTGGATCAAGAGGGCGGCCGAGTGCAGCGTTTACGCGCGCCCCATTGGCGAAATTTTCCATCCGGTGATGATTACGCGCAGCTTTACCGTCGCAATCCGGTGGACGGATTACGCGCTTGCTATTTGGGGCACCGCCTGATTGCCGACGATTTGCGCGCTGTCGGCATAACGTCAGATTGCGCTCCCGTTCTCGACTTACCGCAACCGGATGCAGACCCAATCATTTCTGACCGCGCATTGGGCAGCTCTGTCGAAGACATTGTTGACATGGCGCATGCGGCCATGGCGGGATTAATGTCCGGCGGTGTGGCGCCGGTTATCAAACATATTCCGGGTCACGGGCGTGCAACGGTGGACAGCCATAAATCCCTCCCGAAAATAGACGCTGACCGCGAGACGTTGGAAGCGTCGGACTTTCTTACCTTCAGGCAGCTCAATGACGCGCCAATGGCAATGACCGCTCACGCAGTTTATACACATAATTCTCGATCCGCCGTCACAATATCGCGGAAATCCCTGACAGAACTAATCCGCGCGGCCATCGGGTTTGACGGCCTGCTGATGAGTGATGATTTGGACATGAAAGCGCTTTCAGGCGACTTAACGCGAAAAACTGAACGCGCGCTCAGCGCGGGCTGCGATATCGCACTGCAATGTTCTGGTCGATTGGCCGATAGTGTGAAGGTCGCCAAAGGGTCTAAAACTTTATCGGGGCGCGCATTTGAGCGAGCAATGATTGCCGATAATTGTGCCGAACACATTGCTTATTTCGATCGAAAACCTTCCCAAGAAGAATTCGACGCATTGATGTCGCGGGCGGTGGTATGACCGAGGACTTTCAGGAAGATATGAAATTTGACGCCGCAACAGAAGCGGCGGATGAAGGTGAGGGGCTGGTTCTCGATTTGGACGGCTATGGCGGTCCGCTGCATCTACTCTTGGAATTGGCGCGAAAGCAAAAGGTCGATTTGGCTCGCCTCTCTATTCTGGAATTGGCCGAACAATATATTGCCTTCATCAAATCGGCGCAGGATTTACGGATTGAGCTCGCCGCAGATTACCTCGTTATGGCGGCTTGGCTCGCCTATCTTAAATCACGCTTAATTTTACCGCGTGAGGCAGGTGAGGCAGAACCGGAAGCCGAAGAACTCGCCGCGCATTTGGCATTTCGGCTGGAACGTCTGGAAGCCATGCGCCGCGCCGTAGATGGTTTGATGCGTCTGCCTTTGACGGGTGAGGCTGTACATGTGCGCGGCGCGCCCGAGGGATTACGCAGTCGGACATCCCCCATTTTCGATGCCGAGATTTTTGATCTCCTAAAGGCTTACGGTAAAACGCGCTCTCGCGCCGCTATTCGTAACCATAAACTGCCGAAACCGCGGGTGATGAGCTTGGATGATGCCCGCAATCGCCTCCGCCGCGCATTAAACGCGGTTGGCGTGGATTTGTCTGATTGGGTGTCGCTCGATGATATGTTGCCGAACGGAGACGACATTGGCGCTGATGGCGTACCGCAAGCCTCAGTCAGGGCCAGCTCGCTCCTCGCGGGACTGGAACTGGCCAAAGAAGGTCAAATCGAATTGCGACAAATGAAAGCCTTTGCGCCGATTTATCTGCGCGGCAAGGCGGCTGACGCTAAAGCTGAGAAGAGTGAAGCATGAGCAAAACATCAGATCGTATAAACAAAGCTGCTGCGGGAATTGAGGCAGATGTTGTCAGCCTGACCGAGCGGTTGAAAACGGACGGGGATATTGATGCCAATCTCCGCCATTTAGAGGCCTTATTATTTGCTGCGATAGAGCCGATTGACGTTCAAACCTTGCGAGAGCGCATGCCAGACGATTCGGATGTTGGAGCCTTGCTCGCGCGCTTGGTGCGTGATTACGAAGGGCGGGGTGTAAACCTTGTGCGTGTGGCAGATCGCTGGCGGTTTCAGACAGCCCCTGATCTTGCCCCTAATTTGATTGATGTGAAGGAAGCGCGGCGGAAACTTTCCAACGCCGCCTTGGAGACCTTGGCAATCGTTGCTTATCACCAGCCTGTCACCCGCGCAGAAATTGAAGATGTGCGCGGCGTAGCTGTGTCAAAGGGTACTTTGGACGTGCTTATGGAGCTGGGCTGGCTGCGCTTGCGTGGACGCCGACGGACGCCCGGTCGCCCTGTGACCTATGGCACGACAGACGGGTTTCTGGCGCATTTTAATCTGGAAACGATTTCCGACTTGCCGGGGCGTGAGGACTTGAAAGCGGCAGGCTTGCTCGATCCACGTTTGCCCAAAGATTTTGAAATGCCCGAGCCCATGATGGTCGATGATTTGTCCGTGGATGAAGACCCAATGGAAAACGAGGATGAACCCGAATTTTTCGAAGATTTTTTAGAAGACGAGGATGCTGATGCGTAAAACGGGTTGAAGCCCGGCGCTTGTCTCTCTATCTTTTATATGAACGCTAAAGGATTTCCCCATGCCACATTGGTCCGGTCTCTTAATTATCGCTGTCATCGTGCTCGTCATTTTTGGCGGGCGAGGTAAGATTTCGTCAATCATGGGGGATGTCGGAAAAGGGATAACATCTTTTCGTAAGGGCTTGAAAGATAATGTCGAAGACATGAAGGACCCTTCTGATGAGGCGCTCGACGTGACGCCAAAAGCTGAAGATATCAAGGTCAAGAAAAAGTCCTAATCCGGCGACTGTGAGGGCCCGGCCCTATGCTTCCATCTATCGGTTTTCCCGAAATGCTCGTGATCATGGTTTTGGCGATAATTTTCGTCGGTCCTAAAGATCTGCCAAAACTCATGCGGACGATTGGTCAATGGATGGCCCGCATCCGCGCCATGGGGAATGAGTTTAAATCTGCCTTTGACGATATGGATGTCGACAATGAAGTCGCCGCAATTCGACGCGAGATTGAAGAGATGAAATCCCTTGGAAATCTTGATGTAGAAATTAGTGATGAAATGCGGGCTCTGGACGATGATATCCGCAAGAGCACGGATATGTCCTCACCGCATAAGCCTGAAACCACTGACGATAAGCCGTCTGATGACTGAAAAACTGGACTATGAGGATGAAGTGGCGGCCAGTGAGGCGCCTCTATTGGATCACCTTTTGGAGCTTCGCTCGCGCCTGATAAAGATGTGCTTGGCGTTGGCTGTGGGCTGTATCATCTGCGCCCCGTTTTTAAAGCAAATTATCGCCTTTCTCATGCGGCCGTTTGAAGTGGCTCTTATCCAATATAATGTCGGATTAGTCGAAAAGGGTATGGAGCCAATAGATTTGGGCTTAATTGCCACCCATCCATTGGAAACATTTTTTGTCAAAATGAAGATAGCCCTGTTTGGCGGGGTTATCCTGGCTTTTCCGGTTATTGCGTTTCAAATTTACCGCTTTGTAGCGCCGGGACTCTATAAAACAGAGCGTTCCGCATTTTTGCCCTATCTTATTCTCTCGCCCATTCTCTTCTTCGCGGGGGCGACATTGGTCTTTCTTTTCGTGTTTCCTTTCGTCATGGAGTTTGCGCTGAACCAACAGAATTTGGGAGCAGGGGAAACAATCGAGTTGATGACGAAGGTTAGTGACTATCTTTCATTGTCTATGGTTTTGTTTTTGGCCTTCGGATTGGCGTTTCAACTTCCTGTCATTCTGTCGCTACTGGGGCGTATTGGAATTGTGACGGCGGACGGCCTGCGAAGTAAACGAAAATATGCGGTGTTGGGGATTGCTGTGTTTGCGGCATTCGCGACTCCGCCGGATCCAATCACCCAATTCATTTTGGGCGGAGCAATTTATCTGCTTTACGAAATTTCAATTCTGGCTGTCGCTGTTCTGCAGCGACCCAAGTCTGCATCAGAAAACGCGGAGGGGGTGGAAAGCCAATCTCCTTAGCCTTTCGTTAATCACGTTCCTTCATAGTGCTTGAGATTTCAACGTAACGATGGGGGCGTGAAATGCGCGCAACTACACTTTTATTAGCAACAGCTTTGACTATGGGCGGCACGTCCGCATTTGCTCAGTCCAATTATAACATTGTCGTCGAGCCGGTCGGGCAATCCGTAGACTCAATCATCAATGCGCCCATCGAATATGACGAGAACGGCGTTGTAAAAGCGCAACATTTCAATGCGGATGATTTGACAGATGAGCAATATCAGGCGCTTTTGGATGAAGCGGACCGTATCCGCGCCTATCGAAACGCAAATGGTTTGAACTTTGAGGATCAGTATATTTATCCTGACAGCACAACAACGGTTGTTGAAACGGCTCCAAGCTATCAGGTCGAGCTCTTCGCGCCGGAAACATCAACTGTGTCAACGACAGCAACGAAAACGCATACTGTTTCAAAAGGCGACACGCTCTATAATATTTCAAAACGCTACGATACCTCCATCTCTGCCATTCAAGCAGAGAACGGATTGTCGGGAACCACATTGTCCATCGGCCAACGTATTCGCATACCGGGCGTGATTGTTGAGAGTATCAATTCTTACTCGAGTCCCATTTTTGCCAGCGCCCCTGTTCAAGATGGCTATGTCACACGTCGTATCGTTCAACCCGCTCCATCCGTTGAGACGGCGCAAATCGAAACTGGCGTGCCTGCAAATGCAGTTTATGCGGTCCTCCCAAAAGATACGCTTTATGCGATTTCCCGCCGCACATGTGTTGGTGTCAGCGACCTTATTGCGCAAAATGGAATTACCAACCCTAATGCATTGAAACCCGGTCAGCGTCTAACTTTGCCTGCCGGACACTGCCTAAGTCGCTAGACATTACATTTACACCGCCATTGCGCGTTGCAATGGCGGCTTGCCTCCCTATATAGCGTTTTAATTCAACCGAGCGGGGAATCCCGCCGTCCAGAAAATTTGACGCGGGGACCACATGCTGATCACACTTATACAACAATCCGCATCGAGCGCCGGCGGATCAATAATGAATTCAATGATTCTCTTCGGTCCGCTGATTTTGATCTTCTATTTCCTTATTTTGCGCCCTCAGAGCCAACAGGCGAAGAAGCACAAAGCCATGGTTGCGGAATTGAAGCGCGGTGATGAAATTATCACGCGCGGCGGATTGATCGGGAAAATCAAAAAAGTGAATGATGACGAAATCATCATTACTTCCGGTCAGTCAGAATTAAAGATCGCGCGGGCCATGGTCGCGGCGAAACATGATGTGACACCGGCCAACGACGCAGGTTAAACCTTCCTTCAAATCCTCGGCTAAAGGCTTGAGTGTATGCTGTTTTTCTCCCGTTCAAAAATCCTGATGATATTCGGGGCCGTTTTAATCGGCCTTCTTCTGGCGATCCCTAATGCTTTGCCGGAAAAATCACGGGACGCCTTGCCGAATGCCTTTCAGAGAACAATCAATCTGGGGCTCGATTTGCAAGGCGGGGCCCATATGTTATTGGAGGTCGATTTATCTTCCATCCTCAATCAGGCCATCATTAATGAACGCACGGCGATAAATGATGCTTTCCGCCGGGCCGATGATCGTCCGCGGACAGAATTTGTTAGGGCAGATAACGGCACAATTCTCGCCCGAATGCGAAGCAAGGAAGATGCCGACAAGGCCATGCCAATCCTTCAAGAGCTGTCGCAACCGATTGACCCGACGCAGATAAGCTCGGCCAAAACGACACGTGTCACACGCGAATCTGACAGAAACATCCGGGTCACAATCACTGACGAGAATATCGAATTTATTCGGAAACAAACAATTGAGAAATCCATCGGCGTCTTGCGCAGACGGATTGACCCCAATGGTAATCTCGAACTCACTCTCGCGCCTGAAGGGGATAAGCGGATTTTGCTTCAGGTGCCGGGCGCGCAGAATATTGACGAGATCAAAGACCGTATTAACAAGTCCGCCAATCTGTCATTCCATCTCGTAAATGAAAAGGATTCGCGGAACGAGCAAGCCATGCGAATTGCAATGGAACCGCCGCATCGTGTTGCTGCCGGTGACAAATATTTCCCATTTTCGCCGACTCAGGGCGGCGGCGGGTTAATTGTTGTCGAGCGTACCCGCATTACCGGAGACTGTCTGAAAGACTCATCAGGCGGTCCGCATCCTGAGAATAATGGTGCTGTTGTGAACTTCTCTTTCAACGTCGCTTGCGCCACGGAATTTGGCCGCATGACGGCAAGGAATATCAATAAGCGCTTCGCAGTTATTCTGGACGGCGAGATCATTACAGCGCCGAATATACGTTCCGCCATTACAGGTGGCTCCGGATATATTGAGGGTGGTTTTACACTGGAATCGGCACGTGACTTGGCCTTGCTGTTAAATGCGGGTGCATTGCCGGCGAAATTGACAATCGTCGAAGAACGTACAGTTGATCCGTCCCTCGGCGCTGATTCTATCCGTGCGGGTAAAGTCGCGTCTGGCATTGGCTTGTTTGGCGTCTTTATCTTTATGTGGCTCAGCTACGGCCTTCGCTTTGGCACAATTGCGAATATGGCTTTGGCGACGAATATCATTCTAATTGCAGCCGCGCTCTCGCTCTTTGGCTCTACGCTCACCTTGCCGGGTATTGCAGGTATCATCCTGACAATTGGTATGGCGGTGGATGCCAATGTATTGATCTTTGAGCGAATTCGCGAAGAAACCTATAATGGCAAAACTCCCATCAATGCGATTGAAACAGGGTATAAGCTCTCAATGGCACCTATTTTAGATGCGAACATCACGACGCTTATTGCTGCGATCACGCTCTATTTTGTCGGCTCAGGTCCTGTTCGGGGCTTTGCTGTGACACTTGCAATTGGTATTGTCATGTCAGTCTTTACGGCTGTTGTCTTTGCTCGACTGCTAACCGCGACATGGCTGCGCGGTAAACGTCCTAAAACGCTCCCTATTTAAGGCTGATCCGATGAAAGATATTTCACTCGTCCGCATCCTGCCACAGGAACCACGCGTCCCATTTATCAATGTGCGGATGATTGCTGCGGCGTTTTCTATCCTAGCCATTATCGCCTCAATCTTTCTTTTTTCTACACGCGGCCTGAATTACGGCATCGATTTCACAGGCGGTACAGTCATTGAGATCAACACAAAGGGTGACCCCGATGACGCCGCTATTCGAGCGGCGCTTGCTGATATGGGGTTTGACGGCGCCACCGTTCAGGGCATTCAACCGCCCGTCGGTGCGCTTGACCAAGAAGGTAATCCCATCACGCACCGCCTGATGCGTATTGGCCTGCAGTTACAAGATGAGTCGGGCGAAGAGGGGCAGGGCGCTCAGCAAGCAGCATTGGACCGTGTCAAAGAAGGTTTGGAAGAACGAATTGGTGAATATTACGTCCGAAATACAGAGGTCGTAGGGTCCCAGGTCTCCGGAGAATTACGGCGTAAGGGCATCATGTCCGTGGCTTTGGCGCTCATTATGGTTCTGGGCTATATTTGGTTTCGATTTGAGTGGCAATTTGGCCTGGGCGCAGTGATGGCGTTGGCGCATGATGTGATTCTGACAATCGGCGTATTCAGCCTGACGCAGATTGAATTTAACCTGACAATTATCGCGGCGATTTTGACCATTGTCGGTTACTCGTTAAACGATACGGTTATCGTCTATGACCGTATTCGTGAGAATTTGAGGAAGTTTAAAAAGATGCCGCTTCCCGAGGTTTTGAACATTTCTATCAATGATACGCTTTCGCGAACAATTTTGACATCTATGACGACTTTGTTGGCCTTGATTGCCCTATATGTTCTGGGCGGGGCCGCTTTGAAAGGCTTCTCTTTCGCAATGATTTGGGGCGTGTTTGTCGGGACCTATTCATCCATCTTTGTCG
The DNA here is from genome assembly GCA_020628495.1 of Hellea sp. GTDB lineage: Bacteria > Pseudomonadota > Alphaproteobacteria > Caulobacterales > Maricaulaceae > Litorimonas. Next base: position 657 of record JAHDFA010000073.1, on the reverse strand, counting down.
CGTCACCACTCTTGCTGGCTTTGAGATTAAAGCGTGGCGTGAATACGGGCGGCGCACGGCCAGAGGATTAAAGGCGTTTCATCCCCTCTGGCGTTATTGCCAGTCGGGCGCGACCTATAACCTTATCTAATGAGATCAGTCCGAGTGCCTCACTGGACGTACTGTCCGGATTGTCGCCGCTGAGCTTCACTGCGGCGTCTGTAACCGCTATGACCCGTTTGACGATCATCCCGTATTTCGGATGCTCCACCAAAACGATAAAGCCCGGACGCAAGATCCGAGCTTTTGAAATAATTAGATAGTCGCCGTGTGACAATGAAGGAGCCATCGACTCCCCGCGCACCTTGACGATTTTTATCACTAGAGGTCAGGTTCGACGACTTCGACATTAGGCGCATATGGCGTCGTGACCTTTTTGGTTTTTATATCTTTTGAGGCCCAGAAAATCTCCGCAAATGCGTTGGCGGCCGCGACAAGTTTCTCACCGTCCTCGCGATGTAAATCCTGCTTTACAGCAGAACCTGCCAGCATAATCGCATGCGCCGCCTCGTGGCATTTTGCCATATCTTTCTGATTTTTTGGCTTCATAAAGTCGCCCCAAATGATACGCGTCTGATGTTTGCAATTCTCGGCCATTTCTTCTTTCTTGGCCGTGTT
>JAHDFA010000072.1 GCA_020628495.1 Hellea sp. | reverse complement strand
CCGTTGCACCAAAAACTACCGCCGCGGAGTTAACCTTTGCGAGAAACATTACACTATTTCGGTCACCGTCGTGGAGGCCGACTCTGCGGGCAGTCCTATTTGCCTAATTAGACTTTACAGGCAGCTGCCCATGTTGAAACCAGAGTTTCAACGGGGGCTGCAGGCGATACCCCATGTCTGCGGCTTAATCGCTTTGCTGACTTTACTCTCGCGCCCAACTGGGTCAGGACGCTCGCATGAAATATATCGGATATATCTTACTTCTTTTGAGCGGTGTTGCAGGTTATCTGGGCGTGCGCGTTTGGTTTGTTGTTTTACTGGCTTTGCTCTCTGCATTCGTCTTCACATCCGCGCGCCGAAAGAATTTGAGAGAGACCCCGCAAGCACCCGATCAAAATATGCTAATGGACGGCGCTTACCTCTTTGTTGGGCAGTTGCTCATCATGTTCGCAATTTACCTTTTGGGCGTCTTTATCGGGAGTCCGGGGGGCGAGTTGTTTGGGGACTTCCTGTCGGGGAAACAGGCTGGACCGGCCGGCGCGAGCGGCGAATAGCGTCAAAGGCGAAAGTTCCGACGCCGAGCCAGATAAACCCAAAGCACCAAGCATGGGCTGTGGTGAAGAGCTCGCCGTAATATACGCCGCAAGCAAATTGTAATGTCGGGCCGACATATTGCAACACGCCAAGCGCCGAGAGAGAAATACGCCGCGCCGCAAAAGCAAAGGCCAGAAGTGGCAGTACGGTAAGCGGACCGGCAAAGAGGAGCAGGGCGTCCATCTCCCACCCAAATGTGCCCCACGCCATCGTGTTCGTCTTGGCAAGATAGGCAAACAGCATGAGCGCCGGGAGAAGAAGCGTCAGCGTCTCGACGAATAATCCGGGCATAGCGCCAACGGCAATTTGCTTGCGCAAGACGCCATAGGCGGCAAAACTACAGGCGAGGAAGAGGGATATCCAAGGGAAAACGCCGCCTTGGATTGTCAAAATCATCACGCCTACAAAGGCTAGGGCGATTGCGAATGTTTGGAGATGGGAAATCGTTTCCTTGAAAAACACAACGCCAACAAGGACATAGATGAGGGGGTTGATGTAATAGCCAAGGCTGCCTTGAAAAATTTGGTCTTGTTGAATAGCCCAAATATAGACTCCCCAGTTGGCCGCGAGTGCGATGGCGGCAAGTGTGAGGAGTCCGATGGTTTTTGGCTTTCGGAAGATAGCAAAGGTTTCGCCAATTTGCTTCCGAAACAACAGAATGAGAAAGCCAAAGGGAATTGACCAGACAATGCGGTGGCCCAAAATTTCTAATGTCGGGATTTGCTTGACCGCCACGAAATAAATCGGAAACAGGCCCCAAATGACATAGGCTGTTAGGCCGGAGATTAAGCCGGATTTCGTCTCATCGGTCGTAGCGATATGTGGCGTATGACTCACCTGCCGCCTGTGTCACCAAATGACCGAAAAGCCAATGGCATTTACGGGGCTTTCGGATGCCCCAAAGACTTGACACAGGGGCTGGGTTCGCTAGGTAGCCGCTTCAATTACGGGAAGGTGTGGTGCCGCCGTTGTAATCGCTGCCTCGAGGTGAGGTGAGCCGGGCCACGTCGATAAAGAAAGGACGCACATGTCAAAGCGTCATTCAGCTAAGTATAAGATCGATCGCCGTATGGGCGAAAATATCTGGGGACGTCCGAAGTCTCCGGTCAATAAGCGTTCTTATCCTCCGGGACAGCATGGTCAAAACCGCCGCGGTAAGCTTTCCGATTTCGGTACGCAGCTTCGCGCCAAGCAAAAGCTTAAAGGTTATTACGGCAACATCACGGAAAAACAGTTCCGCAAGACTTATGATCAAGCGACACGGATGAAGGGCGACGCCTCTGAAAACCTGATTGGTTTGCTCGAGCGCCGCTTGGACGCAGTCGTCTACCGTGCGAAATTCGTTCCTACCGTTTTTGCCGCACGTCAGTTCGTCAATCACGGCCACGTTCTCGTCAACGGCAAAAAGGTCAACATCCCGTCCTACCGTTGTAAAGAGGGCGACGTTATTGAAGTGCGCGAAAAGTCACGCACAATGGCATTGGTGTTAGAAGCGCTTGAGTCAGCTGAACGTGAAGTGCCGGACTACATCTCTCTAGATCCAAAAGGCATGCAGGCGACCTTCACACGCACACCGTCATTTGACGAAGTGCCATATCCGGTTGTGATGGAGCCAAATCTGACAGTGGAATTTTACTCCCGATAGGGAAGTTTCACGCGACAGTATCCAAAACCCGCACGGTTCGCCGTTGCGGGTTTTTTTGTGCCTAAAGCCCGCGTTCCCAGACAATGCGGTATGGTTCGCCAGCCGGAATGCCGATGGCTGTTTCCCTGAAGTGGTAGAATCCGCCCTGCTTCAATTCGAAGGACTCGACACCGCTCTGCCGCTTAGTTTTAGTGGTGAACTGGCTGACGACATCGCATTTAAATATTTCTATGACCCAAGCTCTGCGGCATTGCACGATGTCCAATTGAGCATGGGCACCTTTCGGCAGGTCATATTTGATATTAATACTCTGGCCAGGCTTCATATAGGCCCGGTCCATATGCAAAAGCTTGATGTAAGGTCCAAAAAACTCGTAAAGCTTTGACTTACGGTCAAAATCATATGTGTTCATAGCGGGCGCATCGCCGGTCGCAAATTTTAGGACCTGTTTCGGCTGTACGAACGCGGGAATGTAATGCATGGCCACATAAATCATGCCGCCACCTAAAAGCAGCGAAAGCCCTGAAAAAACTGACCGGAGAAAACCCAATTGCTTTCGTTGTCGCATCGCAGTGCGATCATTCAAATATTCTGCGTGAAAACCGCCTATTGATGCCTTGCGCCGCGATTTTGTTTGGATGCCGAATCTCGCCATGCCCACCTGCCTTTCAGTCTGCCCCCACAGCAAGACTAAACGGGTTATACACCAATCTGGTTAGGTTAGATTTAAGCTGGAGTTAGCGCTTCATTTACCATGATTGGCTGAGATGTCGGTCGAAATAATCGCTTTTATTGGGCAGTCATCTCCACGCCCTTGGCAGCTAACATAGCCTTTAATTCACCGTTCTCGAACATCTCGCGCACAATGTCACACCCGCCAATGAACTCGCCTTTGACAAAAACCTGGGGAATAGTGGGCCAGTTATTAAAGTCTTTAATACCCTGACGGATGTCCATATCTTCCAAGACATTTACGCTGGCATAATTGACGCCGAGATAGTCGAAGACCTGCACAACCGTTGATGAAAAGCCGCATTGCGGAAAAACAGGTGTGCCTTTCATATAAAGCACAACGTCATTTTCATTTACGGTTTTGGTGATTTTTTCAGCAACGGACATAATGAATTTCCTGTATCGTTTCACTGTGCAAGTGGGAATGAACGCAAGGGTTTCAACCCCATCGCGTCATTCTAGTCTTCGGGCGTTTGTGTCTCGAGCGCCAAGGCATGTAACTGACCATTAGCGCCGTCCATACTGCCCTTCAGCGCCGCATAGACCATCTGGTGCTGCGCAACACGGGATTTCCCGATAAAAGCCTTGCTGATGACGATAGCCTTCCAGTGGTCATTATCGCCTGCAAGATCCGTCATTTTGACGGTTGCATCGGGTAGGGCAGCCTTAATTAATCCGACAATTTCATCAGCGGACATTCCCATATCAGGAACCTCCGGACATCAGATTTGGCAACCACGCTTCATTCGCTGCACGAAGTTTCTCGAGTGAAACGTCAAAGGCGCCATCGGCCTGTATGCGGTCGCCCCCGACAGTCCCGACAATTTGTGCTGAGACACCCTTAGTTCTGGCGGTAGAGACGACCGGATTGACGGAGTTCTTCTCGACAGCCAGCAGATACCGGGCTTGGTCCTCGCCAAACAGCCATCCATGACGTTCGCCATTGACCGGTCCTGACAACGACATGCCTTGGTTGCTGGCAAACGCCATTTCACAGGCCGCAACAGCCAAACCACCATCCGAAAGGTCATGAACGGCGTTAACACGGCGATTGCGAATAAGCTGCCTCACATAATCGCCATTTAGCTTCTCTAGCGAGAGATCAACAGGCGGCGGAGCGCCGTCTTCGCGGGACAGAATTTCAGAGAGATAGATGGATGCACCTAACCATCCTGTCGTTTCACCAATCAGGACAAGCGTATCGCCTTCCTTTGCACCTTTGAGCGTCGCGTATTTATGCAAATCAGGTATCAGTCCGACCCCGCCAACGGCAGGTGTCGGTGGAATGGCTTGCCCATTGGTCTCGTTATATAGCGATACATTGCCGGACACGACCGGGTAGTCAAAGGCGCGACAGGCCTCGTTCATGCCTTCTATAGCGCCAACGAATTGCCCCATAATTTCAGGACGTTCAGGATTGCCGAAGTTCAGGCAATCCGTAATCGCGATGGGATCTGCACCGACACAGGTCAGATTGCGCCATGTCTCCGCCACGCATTGCTTTCCGCCTTCATAAGGGTCAGCCTCGACATAGCGCGGTGTGCAATCCGTCGTTATTGCAACAGCCTTATTCGTGCCGTGAATGCGGACAATCGCGGCATCGCCGCCGCTCTGACTGCTATCGACTGTGTCCGTCATGACATGGCGATCATATTGTTCCCAGATCCAGCGCTTGGACGCGATGTTCGGTGAAGTCATGATGCGGAGCAGAGCATCATTGTAATCTTGCGTTTCGTGAATATCGCTGGCTGCAAGTACGGGCCGGGCGTCTGGCTTCACATGCGGACGGTCATAATTCGGCGCGTCATCGGCCAGCGGCGCAATCGGAATGTCGCAGACTTTCTTGCGATTATGTTTCAGGACGAGGCGGCCGGTATCCGTTGTCTTGCCAATTTGCGCGACGTCGAGTTCCCATTTCTCAAAAATATCAAACGCCAGTTGTTCTTTGCCGGGTTGGATAACCATAAGCATACGTTCCTGGGATTCGGACAGCATCATCTCATAGGCCGTCATATTCGGTTCGCGCTGAGGGACTTTGTCGAGATTGAGCTCGATCCCTACGCCGCCCTTATCGGCCATTTCGATGGAGGAGGAGGTCAGGCCAGCTGCGCCCATATCTTGAATTGCGATAATCGCGTCCGTTTCCATCAACTCCAAGCAAGCCTCAATCAGAAGTTTTTCCGTAAATGGGTCGCCAACCTGTACAGTCGGGCGCTTTTCATCACTGTCATCGTCAAACTCTGCAGACGCCATGGTTGCGCCGTGAATGCCGTCACGGCCTGTTTTGGAACCGACATAGAAAATCGGATTACCAACGCCTTTAGCGGCAGAATAGAAGACGTTATCGGCGCGAGCGAGGCCGACACACATCGCATTGACGAGGATATTGCCGTTATAGCCTTTGTGGAAATTTGTCTCGCCGCCGACTGTTGGTACGCCGACACAATTGCCATAGCCGCCAATGCCGGCCACAACGCCGGAGACGAGTTGCTTTGTTTTCCAATGTGTTGGCTCGCCGAAACGAAGGGCGTTCATCAATGCAATCGGACGTGCACCCATGGTGAAAACATCGCGCATAATGCCGCCTACGCCCGTGGCCGCGCCTTGGTAAGGTTCGATATAGGAGGGGTGGTTATGGCTTTCCATTTTAAAGATAATGGCATCGCCGTCGTCAATATCGATAACGCCTGCATTCTCGCCCGGACCTTGAATGACGCGGTCGCCCTTCGTCAGGAATTTGGCCAAATGCCGACGAGAGGATTTATAGGAGCAATGCTCTGACCACATGACGGAGAAAATTCCGAGCTCATTTAAATTCGGTTCACGGCCCAGTCGGTCGAGAATAACCTCATATTCACTCTCGGACAGGCCATGTTCGGCCACAATTTCCGGAGTCATTTCAGATTTTTTCGCCATCTTAAATCGTCTCCAAGATGGATTTAAACAGATCCAGACCATCCGTGCCCCCGTGCATGGGGTCGATGGCGCGTTCGGGATGAGGCATCATGCCAAATACATTGCCGCCTTCATTCACAATACCTGCAATGTCATTGAGGGAACCGTTTGGATTCTCCGCATAACGAAAAAGAACCTGCCCGCCTTTTTCAATGCGACTCAGGACGTCCTTATCCGCGAAGTAATTCCCGTCATGATGGGCGACGGGAAATGTCACCTCTGATTTGGCGTCATATTTTTGAGTGAAGCGTGAGTTGGAGCTTTCGACTTTCAATCTTTCGGGTCGGCAAACAAACTTTAAATTTTTATTCCGCATCAACGCGCCAGGTAACATACCGGCCTCGGTTAGGATTTGAAACCCGTTACAAAAGCCTGCGACGGCGAGGCCTCGTTTCGATTTGGCCTTTATGTCCCGGACAATCGGAGAGCGTGAGGCGATCGCGCCGGCGCGCAGATAATCACCATAAGAGAAGCCGCCGGGCATGACGACAAATCCGACGCCTGCCGGTAATTCGGTTTCCCGATGCCATACCATGAGAGGCTTGCGCCCGGTCACTTTTTCCAATGCGACGGCGGCGTCGCGGTCGCAATTTGAAGCGGGAAAGCGAATAACAGCCGTTTGCATGAGTTACTCTTCCACCTGCATTTCAATGCGGTAATTCTCGATGACTGTATTGGCGAGAAGCTTCTCACACATTTCCTTCACCCGCGCTTCTGCGGCATCCGCGTCTGTGCCGGAAAGGTTGAGCTCAATAACTTTGCCCTGCAAGGCGCTCTCTACCTCATTAAATCCGAGATCGTTGAGTGAACGGGCGATTGTACGGCCTTGCGGATCCAAAACGCCGGGCTTTAGACCGACATAGACGAGAGCTTTCATCTGTTTATCCTTTAATCGTCATTCGACACGACCGAGAGCTTCGGCGCGGCTTTGTTATTTGCTTCCTTCAAGATGCCAAGGCGCGTGGCAACTTCGGTATAGGCTTCGGTGACTTCCCCCAAATCACGGCGGAAGCGGTCCTTGTCCATTTTGCGGTCTGTTTCCCTATCCCAGAGGCGGCAGCTATCGGGGCTGATTTCATCGGCCAAGACAACCTGATGGGCCATTGCGCCATTTTCGAGTTGAACATCCAATCGTCCGAACTCAATTTTAAAATCAATCAATTTGATACCAATGCCCGCAAACATGCCTTGGAGAAAATCATTGATACGTAATGTCATGGCAATCATCTCTTCGACTTCGGAATGGCCGGCCCAACCAAATGCATGAATATGTTCTTCTGCGATGAGCGGATCGCCCAAATCGTCACGTTTTAGGCAAAACTCGACAACCGCGCGTGGCAGTTTCTCGCCTTCATCCATGCCCAGGCGTTTAGCCATCGTTCCGGCGGCAACATTTCGACAAATCACTTCCAGTGGGATAATCTCCACTTTCTTGATAAGCTGTTCACGCATATTCAGACGTTTGATAAAATGTGTGGGAATGCCGATCTCGCCGAGGCGGATCATGATATATTCGCTGATACGATTATTCAGAACGCCTTTGCCATCCAAAATCGCTTTTTTCTGCGCGTTAAAGGCCGTTGCATCATCCTTGAAATACTGGACGAGTGTACCCGGCTCCGGTCCTTCATAGAGGATTTTGGCTTTGCCTTCATAAATCTGTTTGCGGCGGCTCATAAGCGGCTCCGGCCCGAAGGGACATATTTGGGTGCGAGTCAGCCTCGCGACCCGTTTGCGGACGCATAACCTTTACGGCGCTCTGTCACAATGCAGCCAAGCCGAGATTTTGAGGATTTTGCAGCTTGAAGCGATGCAGGGGGAGACTTACATGTGGAGAAACGAGTTCACTGCTATCAGGACATCAAAAAATGAGCACCTTCGACGAACGCCAAAACGCACAAGAAACAAAATTTGTTCTGGATGCTGCACAGGAATTTAAAGCGGAAGCCAAGCGGAACAAAGCCTTGGGACATTGGGCGGCCGGTCTGATGGGGAAATCTGATGCCGAGGCCGATAAATACGCTCTCGAAGTGATTATGGCTGACATGGAAGAGGCGGGGGATGATGATGTTTTTCGGAAGCTGCGCAAGGATTTGAGCGCCGCCAATTGTGAAATCACAGATGATGCCATTCGTGATCGCATGGCCGTGGAGTTGAAAGCCGCCCGCGAAGCTGTTTACGGCGGCTAAGCAATCTAGGCCGGATTATTGGGCTCTGGACAGGTCAGATCAAAGCTCGGCTGATTTGTCTGTGCCGCGCTTTGTAAGTTTCGAATATGCATTGCCATTGATCCGGCGTCATAGGTCATATTCACACATCCCAATGTCTGTTTTGTGTCGCCGTCAATAATGGCGGCAAAACCTGTTACGCCCAACCACATATTATATTGCTGAACCAGACCGCGGTCGAAAACCAAATGCGCGTTTCGCTCGCCATTTCCGGCGCCGATATCAATATGCACATATTCGATACGTGGATCGGCCAGATTATTCAGCGCTTGACCCAAGGCGGGCTCCACGATTTTGCAGGGGGCGCAGTAATCTGCGCGGAACATCACGACATAGACGTCCGGTGTTGCAACTTGATATGCGTTCGTGACGCCTCCGAGGCCTAAACTTAGAGCAAGTGCTGCAAAAGCAGATTTAACGAGTTTTTTCATAATTTTGCTTCTAACAGCTTTGGGTGAACCCGGAATGAAATTCACAGTCACAAAGCGGTGAGGTCAAATAAGAAAAGCCCGAAATCTAAAAGATTTCGAGCTTCTCCCTAGTCGATTATGTTCGCTGATTAGAGGCCTGGGTCCACATTGTGGGCGGCAGGGCAGCGTGTCGTTTTCGTCGTGATAGACGCACGGCTCATGTAAGCGGAGCCTTCAGAAATTGCAGCCATCTGGCGAATTTTCTCAGCCATTTCTGTGGCGGTGAAGGAACTGTTAACGCAGCCAATGACCTTTTTTGTGTTTGCGTCAACAACCGCGGCAAAGCCTGGAAGGCCAACCCACTGGTTGAAAACAGGCACGATGTCGCGGTCAAAGGCTTCGTGCGCACCTTTTTCCCATTTGGCAGCTGTCGATGTGTCGATGACAACTTCTTCAGCCTTCACGCCGGCAATGGCGAGAGCAGTCGAAAGTTCACCATCAAGTTTTGCAGAATTTGTATCCTGAGCATTGCGGAAGTTTACGACATAGATGTCAGGAGAGGCTGCGAAAGCTGGAGCAGCGAAAGCCGTTGTCACAAGAGCAGCGGCAAAAAAAGAAGTTAGACGTTTCATGGTGTTCAATCCTTGGTCTCGGTTAGTGTCTAGGGTTCACAATGTTTTTGTTATGAGCCAAGGCATAACGGCGATTGGTAAACATCTCCCGAATCACGCGTTAGGAGCTTGTTTAGGATGGTTTCCAGAACAGTTAATTTGGGTTCTAAGTGTAAGAAAAATATAGGAAAAGTATTTTCAGAAAAATTTTCACTGCAACAGTCAGTTAGGAGGACCCGACGGAAAAGTCTAAGATTTATTCAAAGTTAAGGGTGTTGTGGAGGAAGCCTGACAGGACTGTCAGATTTCTTAACCGAAATTTACCATAAATGAGTCGACAAAAGCCTAGCCAAAGACCCGATCGAAAATCACATCGACATATTTCATGTGATAGCCGTCATCGAACATGTCGCGAATTTGTTGTTCGGAAAGCAGCGCGCGGACGTCATCATCTTTGAGCAGCAAGTTCAAAAACGCGCCGTCGCCGGCATTGCCTTCTGTGCGGAAGAGTTCCCAAACTTTCATGGCGTTGCGCTGGACGAGGCGGTAGGCGCTCTCACGCTGCTCTCCAGCCTGTGTGAGCGCGAGGAGAAAGCGCTGTGAATTATGGAGGCCGCCAAGGCGGTCCATATTGGCTTTCATCTTCTCTGGATACACGACGAGATTTTCAATCACGCCTGCGAGACGGTGCAACGCGAAATCCAGATGAATAGTCGTGTCGGGGCCAATGCCTCGCTCGACAGAGCTGTGAGAGATATCGCGTTCGTGCCACAGCGCGACATTCTCCATAGCGGGAACAACAGCCATACGGACGAGGCGCGCGAGCCCTGTCAGGTTCTCTGTCAAAACCGGATTACGCTTATGGGGCATGGCTGAGCTGCCTTTTTGCCCCTTAGAGAAGAACTCCTCGGCTTCCAGGACTTCTGTCCGTTGCAAATGACGGATTTCGACCGCGATATTTTCAATGGATGACGCGATGACACCTAACGCTGCGAAATAGGCGGCGTGACGGTCGCGTGGAATGACTTGGCTGGAAACAGGTTCAATCGCGAGGCCCATTTTCTCTGCGACATGTGCTTCGACGGCAGGGTCAATATTTGCGAAAGTCCCGATGGCACCTGAAATCGCGCAGACGGCAATTTCTTCACGGGCTCGAACCAGACGTGCGCGGCCACGCGCCATTTCTGCGTGGAAGCGGGCGAGTTTCACGCCAAATGTTGTCGGCTCGGCGTGAATCCCGTGGCTACGGCCAATCGTAATCGTGTGCTTGTGCTCTTTCGCGCGTTTTTCGAGGGCGTTGAGGACACGGTCCATACCCACTAAGAGAAGGTCAGTCGCACGTGCCATTTGGACGGATAACGTCGTGTCCAAAATGTCTGAGCTTGTGAAACCTTGATGGACGAAGCGGGCATCTTCACCGATAAAGCTCGCGAGATGTGTCAGGAACGCAATCACGTCATGCTTAACTTCGCG
>JAHDFA010000071.1 GCA_020628495.1 Hellea sp. | reverse complement strand
ATCATAAACCGGCTGTTCGCGACTGCAGTTCACCCGGTGGAGATTATCATGAAAAAACTAACACCCCGCCCCCCGAAAAAAGCCTATATAACTGACGAGCAAGCGCTACGTTTTCACGCAGAACCTGTGCCCGGAAAACTCGCCCTGCAACCGACTAAACCTATGGCTACCCAGCGCGACCTGTCGCTTGCCTACAGTCCAGGCGTCGCTGTTCCTGTTGAAGCAATCGCGGCAGACCCGGATACAGTTTACGATTACACCTCAAAGGGCAATATGGTTGCCGTTATTTCTAATGGCACAGCGATTTTAGGTTTAGGTAATTTGGGTGCCATGGCGTCGAAGCCTGTCATGGAGGGGAAATCGGTTCTCTTCAAACGCTTCGCTGATATTGACAGTTTTGATATTGAGGTTGAAGAAGAAGATGCTGAGGCCTTTATAGATTGTGTCAAGCGGTTCGGAAATACCTTTGGCGGAATCAATCTCGAAGATATCGGATCCCCCGAGTGTTTTATTATTGAGCAGGAACTTCGCGATTTGCTCGATATTCCTGTTTTTCATGATGATCAGCATGGAACCGCGATTATCGCGACTGCGGGCCTCATCAATGCCTGCCACTTAACAGGGCGCAAATTTGAAGACATAAAATTGGTCCTGTCTGGCGCAGGAGCTGCTGGATTGTCGGTTCTCAATCTTGTTAAACGTCTAGGCGTCAAAGATGAAAATGCGATAGTGATTGATAGCCGCGGCGTTATCTATCAGGGCCGCAAAGAATATATGGACCAGTGGAAAGCCCCGCATGCTGTGGATACGGAGATGCGGACATTGGAAGAAGCCATGGTTGGTGCCGATGTGTTCTTCGGTCTGTCTGTTGCCGGTATCGTGTCAAAAGAAATGGTGAAATCCATGGCGCCAAATCCAATTATTTTCGCCATGGCTAATCCCGACCCGGAAATTCTGCCGGAGGACATTAAGGCTGTTCGCGATGATGCCATCATAGCGACTGGGCGATCAGATTACCCGAACCAAGTCAATAATGTGCTGGGCTTCCCCTATATTTTCCGTGGGGCGCTGGATGTTCGCGCCCGGAATGTAAATGAAGATATGAAGCTGGCTTGTGCTCACGCTTTGGCGGATTTGGCGCGTCAAGATGTGCCGGAAGAGGTCGCCGCCGCCTATCACGGCAATCGCCCGAAATATGGGCCGGAATATATAATTCCTGCGCCATTTGATCCGCGTTTAATATCTGAAATTCCGCCTTATGTGGCGCAGGCTGCGATGGATACGGGCGAGGCCCGTAAGCCGATTGAGGATATGGAGGCTTACAAAAAATCCTTGGCTCGCCGGCAGGATCCCACTGCTGCAATCTTGCAAGGTATTACAGCCTCCGTTCAAGACGAACCTAAAACAATCGTTTTTGCAGAAGGCGAAGAACCGGCCGTCATTCGTGCGGCGCAATCCTTTCAACAGCGCGGTTTGGGAAAAGCCATTCTCATTGGTCGTGAAAAACCCATTTATGACAATATGAAGCTGTTGGGCGTTGAAAACCCGGAAAGCCTGACCGTCCTGAATGCGAGACTTTTTGATCGGAATGCGGAATTTACGGAATATCTATATTCGAAATTACAACGCAAAGGTTTTCTGAGACGCGACGCACAGCGTCTTGTGAATAATGATCGGAATGTTTTCTCCGCCTTACTGCTACAGCATGGACTGGCTGACGGTATGGTGTCGGGCGTGACGCGATCTTATGACGTTGTCTTGCGGGATGTACGTTTGGTTCTGGCACATCGGCCGGAAGAGCGGACAATGGGTGTTTCCGTTGTTGTTAACCGGGGGCAGACCCTCTTCATCGCGGATACCAATATCACGGAGCTGCCGGAGGCTTGGGATCTGGCTAATATAGCTGAGTCCACAGCGCATTTTGCCCGCGAGTTCGGGTTCGAACCGCGTGTCGCATTTTTGTCCTATTCGACATTTGGCAATCCCGTGGGAGAGCGAATGCAAAAAGTGCGTGAAGCCGTGCAAATCCTGGACGAACGAGATGTCGATTTCGAATATGAAGGTGACATCGCAGCCGATGTCGCGCTCGATCCGATGCATATGCTAACTTATCCTTTCTCACGTCTGACAGATTCGGCCAATGTCCTCGTTATGCCGGCTATTCACAGTGCTTCAATCTCGACAAAACTACTGGATACAGTTGGCGGCGCGACTGTCCTGGGGCCTTTCTTGACGGGGCTGGAAAAGCCCGTTCAAATTTGTTCTCTTGGCGCATCCGCTTCCGAGATTGTGCAAATGGCGACCTTAGCTGCCTTCGCGCCATCTCATAGAGACATCTAGACATTGTCCCAAACGCCCGATGAAACTTTGGACGAGAAGCTTGCTGAGGCTCTGCCTGATGCAATTTCGCCTCCACTGACATCGGGGAAAGGCAAAGTTGATCTCACCCAGGGACCAATACAGGGTCATATTCTTCGGATGCTCGGACCATTTGCGATCGCCGTGATTGCATTGCTATCTGCCGGGATTATCGACACGATATATCTGGGAAACTTGACAGGAGAGGACGGCAGTCCGGAACTGGGTGTTTTGGCACTTGCCGCGGTGGGATTTGCTTATCCGCTGACTTTTTTCGGTAATAGCGTCAATATCGGATTGGGGGCCGGAACCTCCAGCGCCATTAGCCGCGCGATAGGTAGCGGTGATGCCGAAAAGGCGCGTCGCCATGGCGCAGCGGCAATATTATTCGCATTGACCGTCATGTTTATAACAGTGTCACTCATCTGGCTCATATTGCCCTTGGCTCTGGATTTTGTGGGAGCCCGGGGAGAGTCGCGGGAGATGGCAATATCCTATCTTATGATTTCTTTGCCGGGATTGGTGGTCGTTTCAATCGCTATGATTTGTAATAATATTCTGCGGGCCGGCGGGGAGGCGATATTGCCGTCCTCCATCATGATTTTGGGCGCGGTGCTCAACATCATAATCGACCCGTTTTTGATTTTTGGCTGGGGGCCATTCCCGCGTTTGGAAGTTCAAGGGGCGGCCATTGCGACAGTGACCGGAAACACGATTGCCGCGATATTCGGCTTTTATATTGTGCAGTTCCGCCGCAAAGCCGTTTCCTTTGCCAAGATGACCGTAAGCTCTATTCGTCATGCTTGGTGGACAATCGGGCGCGTGGGCATTGTGGCGGCAGTCACAAATGTAGTTGTTCCCGTTGGAACATTTTTGGCTGTCGCGGCTGTGCAGCGTCAAGGCGGAGACACGTATAATGCGGCATTTACCTTGACCTCACGTGCAGAACTTATTTCGGTCGGGCTACTTTACGGATTATCGGCCTGTATCGGTGCGGTTACAGGACAAAATGGTGGTGCAGGTAAAACGGACCGGGTCGAAGAGGCGTTCCGTGTTTGCTATAGAATTTGTATTGTCTGGGGGACGGGGATGGCGGTCGTCTTGGCTATTTTGGCCGGGCCAATCGTCAATCTTTTCACAAACGATCCTGAAGTTGCTGAACTGGCGAAAACCTATTTCTGGATCGTTCCCATCACGATTGCAGGCTATGGTTTTGTCTTTGTCAGTGCAGCCGGGTTCAACGCTCTGGGGCGTCCCTTATATGGTTTGACATTCACAATTATTCGGTCGCTCTTGCTATACGCGCCACTTGTCGCAATTGGTGTTTATTTGGACGATTTGCGCGGAGCTTTTTTTGGAATAGCCATAGCAAATGTGATCTCCGGCCTGATCGCCAGAGAATGGGTGCTAAGGAAAGCCCCCATGACCGCGAAAGACAGTTGACGGGATTTCCGCCAAACGCTAACCCGCGCGCTCGCACCGTGCGGGTGTGGCGGAATTGGTAGACGCGCCAGATTTAGGTTCTGGTATCTTAGGATGTGAAGGTTCAAGTCCTTTCACCCGCACCATTCTCCTAAGGGTTCAAATGGCTTAAGCCTTTCGAACTTAAGGGGAACTTCTTAAATCCTCTTCGTTGTTCTACTCGCTTAAGCGATTTGTCCTAAATTGGGCCTTACAAAGAGGTGGTGAAATGAGGTCTGTCAACGCTTTGATCAATATCTCCGTTTACGTCGCGGTATTTGGCATTCTGCGATTTGTTACGGTGACTACTTCTTTTGAAGTTTGCGGGTAACAGTCTGCCTGTGAAAGACACTTCACGCTAGCTTGCAGAGCTTGGGACGGCATTCGCATTCCCGCGCCGCTTTATCAGCGGTCGTGACTCGATAGAAAGCGAGGCCGCCATGACGCTCCACTTCAAGGCTGATAGTTGAAGGAGAGTGTCTCAAACTTCGGGCAATAGCGCGCAGGTACAATCCAATGTTTAAACCTCTCAATATTACTGTAGCGGTTGTAAAACTGTCGGTGAGAATAGTGCGTTTTGAATCTTGACAGTTTTGTGACAGTTCATGTAATAAATGTGACATATGAGGTTGGGCTAACGATGCGTATGCCAACGGCGCGCGTTTGCAGTCTTTTTAAGCGTTGGTGATGTTTCAAAAGGAGCTCACCATGAAAACATTATTCACGACAACATGTCTCGTTGTTTCTCTCGCGGCTGGCACTGCCAGTGCAAATGAAGTCTTTTCTGACAATTCAATTACGACGCCTTTTGCGACCGCAAACCCTGAGGTTGCGGAAGACCTGCGCAATTGTTTGACTGCAGATATGCAACTCGCCTCCAGCAAGGCCATAAGGGCTTGTACAAAAGCCTATAAAGAGTCAGTGCCACAATACGCGTTGCGTTCAGAGATTTTGACGCGTCGGGGATTGCTTCATCTTTCAAACGGGACATTTGAAAAAGCGTCTCATGATTTTCAAAAGGCTTCTAAATTATCGAACGACAATAATCTCGCAAATCTTGGTTCTGGTTTTGCTGCGCTCATGCAAAACGATACGGCGACAGCCATGGCGAGGTTTCGAGATTGCGATGATCACGGCGATGTGGCGCCTCTCGCAGCCTATGGATTGGCGCTCGCCTTTGAGCAGAGCGGAAATCCCAATTCTGCTCTTGAGGCTTATGAGCGTGCATTGGTTCTCAAACCTGACTGGGATGCAGCGCAAAAAAACTTAAGTAACTTGCGCGCATCTACGTAAGAGAATTCTTATATTTGAATTGATTTAAAAGCGTCTTTCAGGAAGGCGCTTTTTTTACGTTCAAGGTTTGGCTGTAATAATTCCGTCATTAAAATTTTAAAAAACTGAGATGTTAATGTGACGTATCTGTCACATTGGCGGGACATATCCGCGTCGAATGCGGTCGAGGTTAGATCAGGATTCGTCCCGATGTCTGCACCAGAAATTTTCTTTGGTGAGGCTCATAATGTCTATTTCACTTCGCGGTTTGTTACTCGCGACTGTTACAAGTTTTGGTCTGGCGGCCTGTGGTGGGGGGAGTACAACGTCCCCCGGCAGCACAGCCCCGGTAACGATTAACCCCGGCGGTGGCGGTGGGTCACCGACCACGCAAGCAGACATTGATCTCGTTCCAAATGACAGTTGCCCGACGGGGACGACACTGGAAACAATTACGAATGCGTCTGGTACCGTCGAAGCCTGTACGATTACAGGCACCATTACTGAAAATCTCTCGCTGACAGCAGAGAATGGTTACGCTTTGGACGGGGCCGTATTCGTTGGTGAGGATGGCGGTGCGAATGTCGCTCTAACGATCCCTGCGGGTACAACAGTCTTTGGTAAAGCGGGACAAGACTATCTGGTCGTAACTCGTGGTTCGCGGCTGAATGCACGAGGTTCCGCCTCAGAACCTATTATTATGACATCAATCCAAGATGTTCAGGGCACAGTCAATCCTGATACGGATCGAGGACAATGGGGCGGTCTTGTTATCAATGGATTTGCTCCGATCAATGATTGCATTGATGCAACAGCCACTGGCGGAACAGCGGCCTGCGAAAAATCCGGTGAAGGCTCTTCCGGACTTTTCGGCGGTGACAATGCGGCGGACAATTCCGGTGTATTGCAATATATGCAGGTCAAATATGCAGGCAACCTGATCAATGATGAGGACGAACTGAACGGGATCGCGTTTCAGGGTGTCGGCTCAGGCACAACATGTGATCATATCCAAGTTCACAATAATGCCGATGATGGCGTCGAGTTTTTCGGCGGCACGGTTCAGTGTAACTATCTCGTTCTAACGGGTATTGGTGATGACAGTTTGGATTGGACGGATGGCTGGCAAGGCGGCGCGCAATATGTCCTCGTTCGTCAAGGTGCCGATGCCGGCGACCGCGGGATTGAGGGCGATAATCGCAGCTCGAACAATGATCTGATGCCGCGATCAAATCCAACGATTTCTAACTTTACATTCCTCGGCGGGGCGTCCGGAGATACGGGCGTCGTTAACCGTGCTGGCACAGACGGTCGCATCGTCAATGGTATTGTCATAGGCTTTCAAGATGCAGGCATCGACATTGATGATGGGTCTATCGCGCGTGCTCAAAACGGTTCGCTGACCTATGCGTCTCTCTTCCTAGACAATGCCGACAATATTGAGAGCGGAGACAGCGGCGAGACATTCGATACTGAAGACTACATCGTCAATTCGCCAAATGTCGTACAGGGAAACAACTCTCTATCCAATGAATTTTTCCCCGGCGCGGCTGAACTCAATGTGCTGGCAGAAGACTTGTCCGATGACATGAATTTTGACGATGTCGACTATATCGGTGCCTTCGGACCAACGGAAACTCCCGATAGCAACTGGGCGTCAGGTTGGACATTTGGCATAACCGAAAGCCCAACTGAATGTCCCGTCGGCACGATTTCCACAGGTGATGTCGTGGGCGGAAAGTCTATCTGTTCTCTGACCGGAACCCTGACGAGCAATGTCCGCTTGAACAGCAATTTTGTCTATCAGCTTGAAGGCGCGGTTTTCGTTGGCGAAGATGCGGGTGGCGATCCGGCTGCCCCTATCGCAGATGCGACAACGGCCATTCTGACAATTGACGCGGGCACAACCATCTTTGGTGCATCCGGCGAAGATTATCTTGTCGTTTCCCGCGGCTCACAAATCCGGTCTAATGGGACAGCCAGTGCGCCAGTCAATATGACGTCTCGTGATGAAGTCTTTGGGACCGCAAATCTTGCAACGGATCGCGCTAAATGGGGCGGTCTTGTGATTAACGGTCGCGCGCCAATTAATGATTGTATCGACGCAACAGCGACCGGCGGCACTGCAGACTGTGAGAAATCAGGAGAAGGGTCTTCCGGCCTGTTTGGCGGAAACGCTTCTGATGATAACTCAGGCAATCTCTTCTACACGCGTGTGTCCTTTGCCGGAAACCTCATCAATGACGAAGATGAATTAAACGGCATTGCCTTCCAAGGTGTCGGGAACGGCACACAAGTCGACTTTATCCAAGTCCACAATAATGCGGATGACGGCGTCGAATTCTTCGGCGGTACGGTCAACGTCAAACATGTTGTCCTAACGGGTAATGGAGATGACAGCATGGATTGGACGGATGGCTGGACCGGTAACGCTCAGTTCGTCCTGATCGATCAAGCAGATGATGCAGGTGACCGCGGGATTGAAGGTGACAACCGCTCATCCAATAACACGCTTCTTCCACGTTCAAACCCAACCGTCTCTAACTTCACCTTTGTAGGGGGCGCGTCGGGCGATTCCGGCATGGTCATCCGGGCCGGGACAGCAGGGCGTTTCTTGAACGGAATTATAACAGCCTTCCAGGACGCCGGTGTTGATATCGACTCAGACGAAACGGCTGCGCAAGCGACAGCAGGTAATGTCACATTCGACTCGATGCTAGTTGTCGGGAATCCGAATAACAATTTGGAATCCGATGGTGATGCAGGAGACGCCGCGACTGTCGCAGCCTTCTCGGCCGGTGCGAATAATGTCACGACCGGCACGACATCCGTTGCAGATGAACAATATGTTCCTGCGGCAGGAGATACGCAAACACCCGCAACCGACCCGACGACATTGGATCCATTCTTTGATGCTGCTGATTATGTCGGCGCGGTCAGGGATGCCGATGATACTTGGTATCAAGGCTGGACGCTTTTGGTCGATCAATAAATTGGAGGTCGGATTTTAAGCCGACCTCACCCCCAGAACCACCGAGCTATTCGGTGCAGGGCTGGTGATTCCTAACCTCATCACCAGCCCGCCTTTCTTTTTCCGCGCTTAAATGGACTTTTACTTCCATGTCGAACTCAACACCCAAACACAGCATTCGTACCCGCCTAATTTATGCGACGGCTTTGTCCTCTTTGGTCTGTGCGCCGATGTCTTTCGCTCAAGATGAAAGCGCTGAAGATATTATCATCGTTACGGCAACAAATATCCCTGATACGAAGCGCGTGACCTCGGAAATCACAAGTGTGCTGGATACGGGCGCTTTCGAAACAACAGGCGCGGGAGACATTGCCTCAGCCCTGACGCGTGTCACTGGCTTGTCTCTAACCCAGGGTAAATTTGTTGTCGTTCGGGGTTTGAATGAGCGGTATTCTTCAGCAACTTTGAATGGCTCGCCTTTGCCGTCCCCCGAACCGCTGCGCCGCGTTGCGCCTTTGGACTTGTTCCCAACGTCCGTCTTGTCCGGTGTTGTGGTCTCAAAAACTTATTCGCCGGAGTTTTCCGGCGAGTTTGGTGGCGGTGCCATTAATATGACGACAAAAGGTCTCCCCAATGAGGCTTTCTTGGAAATCTCTGCGTCGACATCTTACAATTCAGAGACGACCTTCGAAGAGGGGTTGGTCTATGATGGTTCGGATTCCGACTGGACGGGTTTTGGCGGCGATTTACGCGATCTTCCGCCGCTAGACGCAAATGGTGTTCCGACAGAGAATTTCGAGAATTTCTCCACGCTTATTATCGATACAAATGATTCCTTGCCTTTAAATGGCGGATTACGCGTGTCTGGTGGCAATCGCTGGGATTTGGAGAGCGGTATGTCTATCGGTCTGCTCGGAACGATTGGCTATGATAACAGCTGGGAAACGCGTCAGGGCGAAGATAACACGGCCAATATCGGGTCCAATAATGAACTGGTTATTTTAGATCGCGGGCAGCGCCGGTCGACAGAGAATAAAATTTCCCTTAACGGTCTTTTGGGCCTCGGCATCGAATTTTCCCCGGATCATAATATCCAGCTGATTGGTTTGGCGACCCGTCAATCTTCGGCAGAGGCGCGTATTTTGACAGGCGTTGATCGTGAAGACCGGATTTTCCGCCAAGACTTTACCGAATGGTTTGAGCGGGAAGTCTATATGGGACAGCTCCTCGGGGAGCATTATTTCGCAGGGTTGAATGATGCGGAGGTGAATTGGCGACTAGCCTATGCCGAAGCCGGACGTGATGCACCATATGAAAGACGGGTGAATTACGAAGATTTCGAAGATGGAAATGGGTTCCGTTTCCAATTCAACCGTCCCGGAACGAATAATGATATTCGCTTTTCCCAGCTGGACGATACGACATTTGATGCGGGATTAGATTTTGTCCTTCCTCTGAATGTTGGGGATAAGGATATCGAGCTGAAACTGGGCGGATCCTATCTCGATAAATCTCGGGACAGTGAGCAAGCTGATTTCCGCTATTTTGGCTCTTTGCCTGAAGAACTTCGCTTTTCGCGGGTTGATTCAATTTTCTCTGATGCGGTTGTGGACGCAGGTGTTTTGGAAATTCGCCGTGGCGGCACAACGGGATTCCCGGATGTTTCCGAAGCTGCGCTAAACGTTTTCGGCGCTTATGCCGGGGTAGATGTTGAGCTGAATACGAAACTGCGTTTTTCAGCGGGCCTACGATTTGAGGACTCAACGCAGGAGACGGCAATTGCTCAAGCCACAGTCGCTAATAGCCGTTTTGAGTTTGCGGATTTGTCGGAAGATTTCATTCTGCCTGCTGCGACCCTGACTTATACTTTTGCGGATAATCTACAGCTACGTTTGGCCGCGTCAAAAACCATCAACCGACCACAATTCCGCGAGCTGACTCCTTCGATTTTTGTAAATACAGATACGGATGATCGTTTTGTCGGCAACCCATTTTTGAAAAATTCCGAAAGCACCAATCTGGATGCGCGCGTCGAATATTATTTCGGTCGAAAGCAATTCATTACACTGGGCGGATTCTATAAAGACTTCACCGACCCCATTGAGGAATTCATCTTTAATGGCTTGGGAGAGAGTAATGCGACAAGCTTCCTGAACGCGCCCAGCGCAGAGCTTTATGGTATTGAAGCTGAATTTGAGAAAATCACGCCTCTTTCTGAAATCGGTTTAGATAAAGGGTTTTTCGCGAATAAGGACTTCATCATCCGCGCGAACTATACCTATACTGACAGCGCCGTTAGCGCGAATGGGGACGTGTCAATCACACCACCCTCTGTCAATCCGGCCCAGGGCGTCACGCCGCTCGTTCTATCTGCCGAGGGTCTCTATGGTGATGGCCGAAAGTTACAGGGGCAAAGCGATCATCTGGCGAACCTTCAATTGGGATTGGAAGACTATGATGCCGGATGGGAAGCGACTTTCCTATTAAATTATTCCTCTGACCGCATTCGCGCCGTCGAAGATCGTTCAAACGGTCTACCATCAATCATCGAGAGCCTGCCTCTGACAGTGGATTTCGTTTTCAACAAAGACTTCAAAATTGGAAAAGGCGAATATGAGTTCGGCTTTAAAGTGCAGAACATATTCAACGATGGATATGAAGCCAGCCAATCACTGGGCGACTCCAAGATTATCGTCGATAGCTACGACCCGGGAACAACCATCGCAGCCAATCTTAAACATCGATTTTAGAGCTTTG
>JAHDFA010000070.1:5180-11265 GCA_020628495.1 Hellea sp. | reverse complement strand
ATGGTTGGGGCGAATGACCCAGATAAATCTATCGCATTTTACGATGCCGCGCTTGGCGCAATCGGAATTGTGGGTAATCGGATGGGCGACAGAGCTTTCTATGGGCAGATGGCTGCAGGTGGTGCTTTTGGCGTTGGCAAACCGCGCGACGGGGAAGCGGCCACATTTGGAAATGGCGGCACAATTGGATTTGCGGCAAAATCCCGCGCGGATGTTGACGCGTTCCACGCGGCGGGCTGTGCTAATGGCGGAACTTGTGAAGGTGAACCGGGAGAACGCGCGGGGGCACCGGGCAATCCATATGGCGCTTATCTGCGCGATCCAGACGGCAATAAAATCTGCGCCTTCACGACTGCGAAATAGTGGAAACCCTCTCTCTCAATAAATCTTATGGCGGAATGCAAGGTGTGTACCGCCATGAGAGCGAGGCCACGGGCACGCCGATGACCTTTTCTGTTTTTGTGCCGGAGGGTGAGGGGCCGTTTCCGGTTTTAACCTATCTCTCCGGTCTGACCTGCACCCATGCCAATGTGACGGAGAAGGGGGATTACCGCGCGGCCTGTGCTCAGCATAAGATTATTTTCGTTGCGCCGGACACCTCTCCGCGCGGCGATTATGTGCCTGATGATGAGGATTATGATTTTGGCAAAGGCGCGGGATTTTATGTCGATGCGACGCAAGCGCCCTTTGCCCAGTATTATCAAATGAGCAGCTATATTGAACGTGAATTGCCGGAAATACTAGCGGCGAATTTCCCGGTTGATATGTCCCGCCAAGGGATAACGGGGCATTCCATGGGCGGGCATGGCGCGCTGACGATTGGCTTGCGCCATCCACGCACATTTAAGTCCGTTTCGGCCTTTGCGCCGATTTGTCATCCGTCTGACGTGCCTTGGGGGCAAAAGGCGTTTAAAGGATATTTGGGCGAAGACCGCGCGGCGTGGCGGCAATATGATGCGGTTTGTTTGATTGAAGACGGGGCGCGGACTCAGCAAATTATGGTTGATCAAGGGACTGAAGATCAGTTCCTCGTCGAACAATTAAGACCTGAGGCGTTGGAAGCGGCTTGCAAAGAGGCGGGCATTAAACTCACCCTGCGCATGCAGCCCGGTTATGACCATTCCTATTATTTTATTTCCAGCTTTATGGCAGAACATATTGCATGGCATGCCGCCGCCTTAAAACGTTAGGGAAAGGATCTTATTTGGATTTCAGATCGGGATGGGCTTTACGGTAAATCTTCTCAGCCTGCCGCGCGAGCAGACTCCGCGGGGCGAGTTTAGACAAGCCTGAGATCAGCTTATTCTGCGCGCCCGGAACTGTTATGGCCGGCATCTTGTCATAGGCTTTGATTGCGGCGCGGGCGACATCTGACACGGGGGCGAGGTCTTTTTCCAGAGCCTTCATCGCGGGAATATCCGTCATTTCCGTCTTGATTCCGCCGGGCGCAAAGATACCGACTTGAATATTTTCATGCTTGAGTTCTTCGCGAAGGGAGAGGCCGAAATTAATCATAAACGCTTTCGTGCCGGCGTAGACAGATTGATAGGGGAGGGGCGTGAGACCGCCGAGACTGGCAATAATTAATATCCGGCCTTGATGGTTTTTTAGGGTCGGAAGACAGGACCTAATTAATTGAATATTGGCTATGACATTTGTTTGGATAAGCGCCACATCCGTCTCAAAATCACCGGATAGAAACGGGTCTGCAAAGGTGATGCCTGCATTCAAAATAATGCCGGAAAGCGGTCCGGCCTCGGCGCAGAATTTCGCAATATCGGCTTCCGAAGTCAGGTCCAGCGGCAACCCCGTAATTCTGGCATGGGCTTCCAGCTCTTTGAGACGATCCACTCGCCGCCCGCTGGCCAGAATATACTCACCGCGAGTGGCCAGTTGGATAGCCATTTCTCGGCCAAGGCCCGAAGTTGCGCCGGTGATGAGAATTTTGGTCTCAGTCTTCATGACTGCGTTGAACAGGCTTTTGAAAGCCAAAGCAAGAGAGGAGGGCTACGCTACCCAAAATGCATTCGGATGCGCTGCGAGTAATTTCTCCCGCCACGCGTCGAGTTTCTCGTGCGCGACACAGGCGACGATACAACCGCCAAATCCACCGCCGGTCAGTCGAGCGCCTGTGGCACCAAAATTTTGTGCATCTTCCACCAACGCGTCGACTGGCGGAACGGACATTTCAAAATCATCGCGCATGGAAATATGGCTTTCATTCATTAGCGCGCCGAAATCTTCCATCCGATTTTCACGCAGGGCATCCGCTGCTGCGACAGTGCGGCGATGTTCGT
Organism: Hellea sp.; assembly: GCA_020628495.1. GTDB lineage: Bacteria > Pseudomonadota > Alphaproteobacteria > Caulobacterales > Maricaulaceae > Litorimonas. Next base: position 8,968 of record JAHDFA010000070.1, on the reverse strand, counting down.
TCACACAGTGGCGGGCACGGCGGAAAATATCATCCGGCAGGTCTCTCAGCGCGTCCAGCTCAGAGTCCGACATACGGCAGATATCTTCCCGCCCGGCGGCGGCTTTGATTTGGTCGCATTCCTCTTTGCGGATTTTATACCGGCCTTCATTGAGCTGGCGGAAAACGCCGGAATGAATAACCGCCATATGGTGGGTCTTGGGAAGATCTATGAGGTCAAAATTCAATGTGTCGGTATTTAGAGACAATGCTTGTCCCGGACGCGCAATCGCAACCGCCATTTGGTCCATAATCCCGCAGGGCATACCGATGTATTCATTCTCAACGCGCCGCGCGAGGACCGCCAAGTCGGTATCCGTCAGCTTTCCGCCAGACAAATCGCGGACAGCCCGCAAGACACAAACGGTAACTGCGGCAGAGGAGGAAATACCTGCGCCAAAAGGCAGGTTCGTTGTGACGGCTATATCTGCGCCTTTCGGTCCAAATCCCTCAGTGTGAGCGATTTGGAGCGCGCCCGTGATGTAATCTGACCAATGGTCTGACGTGGCTTCGCCAATGCTGCGTTTCGCAACGTCGTCAAATTTGTCTGAGCCAATTCTAATCTTTCCGTCCGTGCGCGGCGAAAGCGCGAGCGTCACTCCAAGATTCAGCGCGGTCGGCAATACGCGCCCGCCATTATAATCTATATGCTCGCCAATCAGATTCACCCGTCCCGGTGTGAAACCTGAAATTTCCGGCCGCGTTTTAAACAGCTTTTCAAATTCTTCCGCGATCATAGTGCACGTAATTCCTGTGCGGCCCTTTCCGGCATCACGTCGACGGTAAATGCCCCCGTCGATTGTTCAACACTGGCCAAATATTTAATGCGGCCTGGTGAGCGCATGAGCGGATAAAATTTCGCATGGAATTGCCAATTATCCTCTAGGCCTTTTGGCGCAGCATGTAATGACAACATATAAGGCGTCACCTGACCAAAAAGTGCGTCATAGCGCCGTGTCATATCGCCGAGGAGGTAGGCAAACCCTGCGGCCTCCTCTTCCGTAAATTCCCAAGGCCCCATAACCGCGCGTTGCGGCACCAGATATGTCTCATAAGGGAACCGGGCGTAAGGTGGGCAGACGGCGTCAATCCCACCGCTTTCCACTACGCCATAATTCCCGGCGCAGTCTCTCATATGTGCGGCGAGATTATATCCGCCCTGAAATCCAATCGCCGCATCACGCTGCACTTTTGGAACGAATGGAAAGGCGTAAATTTGACCATGCGGATGATGTAAAGTTACGCCAACGGCTTCGCCGCGGCTCTCAAAGGGCAGCACGAATTTACAGCCTTGCGCAAAAAGATCTTCATATCGGTCATTCCACGTCGACAGAAGCAGTCGGCGTTTGGTCTGCCCAATTGTATGCAGGTTACCCGTTTGCTCCGGCGTATAAACGACGACGTCGCAGTGCCCTTTTGCAACGGCGCTCTCGACACCAATAACGCTCTGCGGAATGGGCGCATCTTTGTGAAGACTCGTAAACTTATTTTCGAAAACGGCGATCTCGAAATCGGAAAACGGGATTTCTGTCGATGGTCCGCCTGGCTTTGTTGGTGCCAATGGGTCGTCAGCTGCCGAAGGTTTGAAGGTCCTGTTCTGGCGGTGAGGTGCGTAGACATTCCATTCCTGCCGCAAAGGATGCCACCGCAATTCTCCGCCCTTTGCAACATCACCGCCATCTTCCAGCAAAGCGGTTTCAGTATGTGGGGCGTAACCATAAAGACGCAGCGGACGGCCATCCGCTTTTGTGAATGTGCGGCGATAGACTGTTTGGCCGGCTGGCCTGTCTGTCAATATAGTGCTTTGATCAGTCATAGTTGGCTGTCATAAATTTTCTAATTCGAACATTACCTATCGATGCTTTTTCGTTGTGGCTAGTCCGTTTTCTCTGTCAATTTGGATAAATATGGGTTTTTATTAGAATATCTAAGGGGATTTGTATGAGTGCGTTCAAACCATCTAAGCGGCAATCTGCGATTTTGAACATGGTTGCACGGGATGGGTTTGTGGCAACGGAAGCTATGGTGGCAGAATTTGGGGTCACGCCTCAGACCATTCGTCGGGATCTGAATGAGTTGGGGCAAGAGGGATTGCTGACCCGTTTTCATGGAGGTGCAGGACAAGCCAAAAGCGGGGAGAACCTGCCCTATGCGGATCGTTTACGTAGCGGTGTTCAAGCCAAGCAGAAAATTGCTGAAATGACGGCGTCCCTTATTCCCGATGGATCATCATTATTCCTGAATACAGGAACGACAACAGAAGCCATCGCGCAAGCTCTGTTACGTCATAAAAATCTGCATGTTGTGACGAATAATATCAATGTTGCGAGGTATTTAAGTCAAAATGACACTTTCCAGATTATGCTGGCCGGAGGTCAGGTGCGCAATCACGATGGCGGCGTCACAGGCGCAGGTGCGGCGGATTTCATCGACAGTTTCCGTATGGATATCGGCATATTGGGTGTAAGCGGGATTGATGAAGACGGCTCGCTGCTGGAATTTGACCCGGCGGAAATTCGCTCGGCGCAGTCAGTCCTTCGTAATTCCCGAAAGGTCATACTTGTTGCGGATCAACATAAATTTGGTCGGCGCGCGATGAACCGCATGGGCGATTTATTGGATGTTGATATCGTTGTGACAGACGCGCCGCTACCCATTAGTTTTGAGAAAACCTGCGGTAAAGCAGGCGTAGAAATACGTGTTGCGGGCTCCGCTAAGCGTTAAGCGGTTATTATAGGCCTTCGGGTTTGATGAATTTTCTAAAGATTTGACCTGGCAAATGCGGTTTTAAGGCCTTGAAATTGTGCCTATCGTAATTCCTGACCTGTCAATGTTGCAAAAAAAAGAATTTTGTTGACGCCGATTCCGTCGAAATAGTTCAGTGCAATTATGGGCTTGAAACAGCGCAATTTCGCTCAGCACTGTACCAATTCGAATGACAGCGGTGTCATTGATGCAAAAATGCCACATGTTCGAAAAACAACATTATATTCGTATAAGAACGGCTTGACGCTCTAGTTTGATAGCGGCAGGGAGATTCTCTAATATCAGCCTGCGCAAGATGGGCATTTGTAAACCGAGGGAGTCATTCAAAATGAAACTTACGAAATCACTATTAGCCTGCACAGCCGGATCCGTTGCCATGTTGGCCTCTCTTCCGGCGATGGCACAAAGCGCAGACGAAGACGTCGTGATTGTGACTGGGATTAGGAGCTCTCTAGAGCAGTCGCTGGATGTGAAGCGAGAATCGTCGTCAATTGTCGATGCGATTTCAGCTGAAGATGTAGGTAAGTTCCCTGACAGTAATATCGCTGAAAGCCTTCAGCGCATTACAGGCGTGGCCATTGACCGTTCCGGCGGTGAGGGTCAGTTTATTACAGTTCGCGGTCTGGGGCCTGAGTTTAACGCAGTTACAATTAATAATCGCACGATAGCGACAGATAACGACGGACGTGAGTTCTCATTTGATGTTTTGTCCTCCGATATCATTCAGCGCGCTGAAGTCTTCAAATCTTCCGACCCAACGCGGCAGTCCGGCGGAATTGGCGCATTGGTGAATATCGTAACAACACGTCCCCTGGATCGTCCTGGTACAAACTTCGCAGCCTCTGTCTCAGGCACATATGACACTTTGCGCGAGGAAATTTCTCCCGAAGGTTCAATTGTAGGGTCTTGGACGAATGAGAATGATACAATCGGGTTTGCAGGTGGTCTTTCCTATTCTGACCGAAAGTCACAACGCGACCGTGT
>JAHDFA010000070.1:0-5080 GCA_020628495.1 Hellea sp. | reverse complement strand
TATACCGAATTCACGATTGACTCATTTGATCAACAGTTCTCCGGTTTCTTCAGCCCGCCATTTATTGACCCTGTTGTTGATGCTAATGGAACAGTCACATCGTTCTCCCGTCCTGGATTGGATTTCCTTGCCCGGAACCCGGGTTTGACAACCGGCCCATCTCAGAATGATAATGTTCTGACATCCGCCAATCGCGAAGCATCAACATATCTGATCGGTGCGAATTTGGATTGGAATATCAGTGATCGCGTGACGGCTAATTTCGATGTTTCGACGTCAAAAGCGGAACGTGACGGAACAAACCCGTTCGTGGTTTTGGGCGCATTGGCCCCTGTTTCGCCACTGATCACAATCCCTGATGGGTCCGAAATTACATCGCTGACAAATATTGTCGGTGCGCAGGACACATCAATCCAACGGCTTCATTTTGTGAACGTAAACCGCACTGTCATTGACGATGATGTTTTCGAGGCAAAGGCGAAGTTGGATTGGGAGTCCAAAACAGGTGAAGAAATTATCACTGTAGGTGCAGCGCACACTAACAGAACCAAATCCCGCGATTTGTTTGACAACTTCTCCCCGACCCAAGGCGGCGGAATTTTCTGTGCCTATTGTGGTTATGCGACGGATTTCGACGATAGTATCCTGCGTGAAGTCAACCTTAATGGCTTCCTCGGTGGTGTTGACGGGCGTGACGGCATTCCACTCAACTTCCTGACAGCCAGCTTTGAAGATGCGTTTGCGCAGCTCAACTCTGATGCTGCCATTTCAGATCCAAACCGTTCAGGCCGGGGTGCGTTATCAGATGCAGATTTGCGAGCCCGCCGTGATGCGTCGAATTCATTCCTTGGATTTTACGAGCCTGAGTTTAACCCGGCCGGAAGCTTCTCTGTTGACGAGACGGTTACATCCGCATTCTTTAACGCCTCATGGTTGGATAAGCAGTTGGGCGACATGCCTTTCTCCGCCAATTTAGGCTTCCGGATTGATTATACTGAAACATCCAGTTCAGGCGTTGATCAGCCCGTGACTCAATTCCGCGAGTCAGACGGTGATACGCAACTCATCGCCATTTTTGCAGACCCGCAAGAAGTTGTCATCGATAATGACTACGTCAACTTCCTGCCATCTGCGAATATCAAATTTGATGTAACGGAAGACAAAGTAGTGCGTTTCGGAGCGTCCAAAACGGTGACACGTCCAACACTAACGGCGCTGGGCGTTGCAAATGCCTTTGGTGGACGCGCCAATGCACCGACGTCATCCGGTGGTAATCCAAATCTCGAAGCGTTCGAATCCAACAATTTCGACGCGTCCTTTGAGTGGTATATGGATGATTTGAGCTTCTTCGGTATTACCGGCTTCTATAAGAGCTTCGATAATTTCCTTGAATCCTCGACGCTTCCCGTTTCCGGTCAGGTCGTGTTCCCTGCGGGTAATGCCTCCAATCCGGGTCCAAATGATGTCACACGGACAGTCACATTCCTTGATACGCGAACGCGTAATGGTGAAACGGGTAGCATTGTTGGTATTGAAGCGGCTTTGCAAAAGGCGTTTGATAACGGCTTTGGTGCAGCCCTAAACTATACATATGTGGATAGCTCCATTGATCGCGCACAAGGATCGGCAAATGAGGATTTGGACTATAATGGTCTGTCACCTCATTCTTTCAATGTGACCGGTTTTTATGAGAAAGGGCCAATTCAAGCGCGCGTCACATATAATTATCGTGACGAGTTCTTGGTTCAGGCTTTCTCTGATCAAGGTGAGCCGCGTCAACGTGAGGCCTATGGCCAGCTGGATCTCTCGGCGTCATATGATGTGAATGATATGTTCCAGATTTTTGCGGAAGGTATCAATGTGCTCGACGAAGACACGCGTGACTTCTCGCGTTTCAAAAATCGTTTCCTGACATATGAAGATACGGGCAGCCGCTTCACATTGGGTGCGCGCGCGACATTCTAAGGCTCTGCGTCTTATTTATCTGAAAATAAAATCAGGGCGGCTTTGGCCGCCCTTTTTTCGAAAACTGTCTATTTTCCGGGCTGGATTTGCCCTGATTTCGAAAGTTATTTCTGACATATGACATCTCTCATTTCAGTATCTGACGACCTGACATTTGCCCTCTCTAATTCACATTTTTCATATGTGTTTCGGGTCTCGCCTGAAGGTATTTTAGAGCATCTTCATTACGGCGGCCCGCTATCGGACCCCTTAAAAGTCGCGCGTCATCATCGGCGAACTTTGCGGCATGTCGCCTCAACTTTTCAGGGCGGAAAATATTACTCCCTCTCTGACACCCCGCAGGAATATCCAAGTTTTGGAACTTCGGATTACCGTTTTCCGGCCGTTCATGGACGCAATGCGGACGGCAATACGATTTTTTCTCTTCATTATGTGAAGCATCGGATTGTTCAGACAAAACCAAAAATAAAAAACCTGCCATCCGCACGAGGCGGAGACTCTGAAACCCTCATCATTACGCTTCAAGATAAGCTGCATCGCTTGCGGGTAGAGTTAAATTATACGGTTTGGAAGGATCACGGCGTCATTTCGCGTTCCGTTCGATTTAAAAATCTCAGCGATAAAGAGATTCAACTTCAACATGCTTTCTCTTCGGCTTTGGATTTGCCCGCCGGAGAATATGAAATTCAACATTTCCACGGCACTTGGGCGCGGGAATTTAATGAGGAACGCACACCTGTCCCCCATGGCCGTTTTGTCGCCGACAGCGCGCGCGGAACGTCCAGTGCCGCGCATAATCCATATGTGGCCGTACTCCAAAAAGGTACCACGGAAAGTTACGGTCGATGCTATGGGACGACACTGGTCTATTCCGGTAACTTCGCTATCCACGTTGAGAGGGGTGAATTTGAAGACGTCCGGGTTTTGGCGGGTATAAATCCATTTAATTTTCACTGGCGTCTGAAGCCCGGCAAAGGCTTTTCTACGCCCGAAGCACTACATGCTTATTCGGGTGAAGGGCTGCGAGGCCTGTCTCATCATTGGCATGATTTCATCCGTGAAAAAATTACACCGGAACGGTTCAAGGGCATGCCGCGTCCGACCTATCTCAATACATGGGAAGCCGCCTATTTTGATGTGGATGAAAATAAGGTCTTAGAACTCGCCGATAAGGCCAATGATATTGGCGTAGATATGCTGGTTCTGGATGACGGCTGGTTTGAAGGTCGGCAGGATGACACATCCTCACTCGGTGATTGGCGAGCGGATAAAACCCGCTTCCCATCCGGCATTCCTGACTTAGCCGCAAAAGTGAAAGCCAAAGGCCTGAAATTCGGCATTTGGTTTGAACCCGAAATGGTCAATCCACGAAGCCAATTATTCGAAAATCATCCCGACTGGATTTTGCATGTGCCAGGGCGGGTTTCCTCGCTGGGACGAAATCAACTCACGCTCGATCTTTCTCGTACAGAGGTTCAAGATTATCTATTTGACGAAATTGATGCGGTCCTGTCTTGCGGGGATATTGATTATGTCAAATGGGATATGAACCGGAATATGACAGAAGTCGGCAGCGCGGCTTTGCCGCGAAATCGTCAACGTGAAACTTCTCATCGCTATATTTTGGGCTTGTATAAATTGCTCGACCGCTTGGTTGAAAAACATCCAAATGTGTTGTTCGAAAATTGCGCCTCCGGCGGTAATCGCTTCGATTTGGGAATGCTGTCTTACATGCCGCAAGGATGGATTTCCGACATGTGCGATCCAATTGGTCGTTTGTCGATCGTGGGCGGTGCGTCTTATCTCTTCCCGCTCGATGTCATGGCTGCTTATATCGGGCCGTCACCTAACCATCAAAATGGGCGTGTCTCTTCCATTCGAACCCGATTCATGGCGGGTGCGTTTTGTTCTGCGCGTGGCGTTTCGCTTTCGGAAGCTGAAATCAATTCGCATGAATCCGAAATTGTCGAATACATGCGTTTCGCAAAAGAGACAGCGGACGATATGATTGGCGGGGGTTTTGACCGTGTGAAAAACACAGGAAATGAGATTGCTTGGCAATACACGACGGCTGATGAGAACACAGTTTATCTGGCCTATTTCCATATTCTGTCCGCGCCAAACCTCCCGTTCAGACGGACGCGGCTGGTTGGCTTGGATCCGAATGCCAAATATAAACTCGATGATGGGCAAAGCGAAATTTACAGCGGTGATATGTTGATGGAATCAGGTATGCCTATGCCGCAAGTTGGGACCGGTGAAAAAGTGCCGCATGTCCGTTATATGCCGGACGGTGATTTTAGCTCTCACATATTTGTATTTAGAAAAGTGACAGGTTAGTCTTACCGAAGAATGAGCGTCACAAACGGCGTCGATAGGGGAATATTATGAATCTCAATCTCACGCAGTTTGGTGTTTTTCTTGCGCTTACAGCTTTAATCGCTTTCGCGACATATTGGGCCTGCCGAGGCAGCGGCTCGCGCGGTGACGGCGTTGGCGGCGAGCAGGATTACTTCCTCGCAGGCGGTGGATTGAAATGGTATTTTGTGGCCGGTTCTATCACCCTAACGAACCTCTCTACAGATCAATTGGTCGGTATGAACGGCGCGCAAATGGCGCTGCTCGCGTGGTGGGAATTAGCGGCTGTCTTCGGCCTCATCATGCTGACCTTCATTTTCATTCCGGTCTATTATAAATATAATTGTACGACGACGACGGAGCTCTTGGAGAAGCGCTATAATAACCCACATATTCGGGCGTTGATTTCTATTCTCTTCCTGTTGGGGAATATCTTTATTTTCCTACCGGCGATCCTCTATGGCGGGTCACTCTTCATGGCGAATCTCTTTGGCTTGGATATTAGTCTTTATATTATCGCCGCACTCTTTGCGATTGTCGGGTCGGCCTATGCCATTTTTGGCGGCCTACGGGCTGTCGCCGTCTCTGATACTTTCTCGGGCATTCTTCTTCTCGGCCTTGCAATCACAGTCACAATTATCGCGCTGAATGCGATTGGATGGGACTTCTCCGGTATTCCAAAAGAGCGCCTGACGCTGATTGGGGCACCGGATAGCGATATCCCCTTTGCGACCTTGTTTACCGGTATGATCTTTAT
>JAHDFA010000069.1:9617-11328 GCA_020628495.1 Hellea sp. | reverse complement strand
TAATTCTGAATCCCCATTTGCTTAATCAGGTCGAATTGCGTCTCCAAATAATCGACATGCTCTTCTTCCTCGGTCAGGATACGCTGCAAGATATCGCGCGTGCCATAATCGCGGACTTTCTCGCAATGCTCCACTGCGTCGCGATACATGGGCACGGCATGATCTTCGAGTTTCATATCGCATTGTAGGATTTCTTCGACGGTCTCGCCGATATGGAGCTTTCCGAGGTCTTGGAGATTGGGCAGACCGCCAAGAAATAAAATACGCTCGATGATTTCATCGGCATGGTTCATCTCTTCGATGGATTCCTCATATTCTTTCTTGGCGAGTTTGGTCACGCCCCAATCTTTTAGCATGCGGGAATGGAGGAAATATTGATTGATTGCGGTTAGTTCCGCCTTCAACGCCGTGTTGAGCCATTTGATGGTTTTGGGGTCGCCGCGCATGAATCTCTCCTGAAATTTACGGATTACTGACCCAAGCCGAATGTCTGCGTCAATGGAAATCCCTGCAGGTGAAAATCATTCGCGCAAATATCTTCGCATGTGCAAATCAATCGCAGATAAAACGCGTTTTAGATGTTGGATAGGGCCACGAAAAGCGCGTGAAATTCACGTTTTGGCTATTCCGCGGCTTCCAAGGCGGGGTTGGCAATGCGCCAAGCGCGTAGCCGCGCATCAATATCAACGCGGCACTGACCGCAATTAAACTTCGTTCCACAAGCACGCTGAACGCAGGCCGCCGTTTCAGCGCCATTCGCGGCAGCAGCATCGACTTTAGCCGTGTTAATATTATTGCAAATGCAGTGGATCATGAAATTTATATGAGCCAGTTGCGAATGAATGTCAATAACTTTGCAATTCATTCGCAGAAACAAGTCAATCTTTTGGCAGTAGCTTCAAGAGCCGTCCATTTTCGCTGTCTTCAATCAAAACCAAAACGCCGCCATCCCGCGCCACGCGGACATCACGGATGCGCCCGTCAAGATCTGCCAATAGCGACTCCTCGTCAACGCTATCACCATTTTCCAAATCCACGCGGCGTAAATCGCGGCTGGCCAGCCCGCCGATCAAGGCATCACCATTCCAGTCGGGGAACATGTCGCCTCTATAGATGGCGAGGCCGGACGGCGCGATGGACGGCACCCAATCATGGATGGGATCAATCGTGCCTTCAAACGTCTCATAGGGCGAAATGCGTGCGCCTTGATAGTCCCGGCCTGTCGTGGCGAGCGGCCAGCCATAATTCGCGCCGGGCTTTATGCGGTTCAGCTCGTCTCCGCCGCGCGGGCCATGCTCATGCTCCCACAACGTATTGGTCTGCGCGTCATAGGCCAGGCCTTGAACATTTCGGTGACCGAGGGAATAAATTTGCGGTTTAAACGCCCGCCCGTCTTTGGATTTCCCAAGGAACGGATTATCATCAGGCACGCCGCCATCACGGTTCAATCGGACCAGCTTGCCCAAATGCGTATCGGCCTTTTGTGCGTCTTCGCGATAGGCAAAGCCGTCCCCCAGCGTCAGGACCAGAGTGTCATCAGGAAGAAACGCAATCTTACCACCGAAATGGGAGGCCGCGGCCTTAGGTGGGCTGGCGCGGAAAATGACGATTGGGTTTTTCAATTCATCGCTGTCTAGCCGCGCCCGTAAAAGCGCCGTGCCATTGGCATCGTCATTGCCGTAAGCATAAGAGAGATAAACCTCTCGCGTGG
>JAHDFA010000069.1:0-9517 GCA_020628495.1 Hellea sp. | reverse complement strand
GTGCCATTGGCATCGTCATTGCCGTAAGCATAAGAGAGATAAACCTCTCGCGTGGCCGCAAAATCGGGCGCTAAAACCACATCGAGCAGACCGCCCTGCCCCGAAACATATATATCAGATGGCAGGCCGCCAATTTCAGTCTGGTCAGCTAATTTTTTCACGTAAAGCAATTTCCCGGCCTTTTCCGTGATTAAGACGGAGCCGTCCGGCAATTCTGCAACTGACCATGGGTTCGCTAATTCCGCTGCCATTTCGGTGAGCGTGAATTCAGCCGAGGAGCGTTCCGGCAATTCCGGTGCGGGCTGGGCTTCGAAACAAGCGGACAGCGATCCCGCCGAGACCATCAACACCAAACCCGTTTTAAATCCGCACATTTCCGACTCCGCTTGACCTAATGCCCCATTCCCTTTTAGCCATAATCCCATGAACGGAATTTTCAAACGAATTGGCGGCTGGTTGGCTGCGGCGCTCACCACGGTTGTGGTAGGCATATTTTTGCAAACGCAAAATGTGTTGGCGCGCCTTGAAGGTGTTGGCGCGGATGTCGGGTTTACGGAGCGTCTCTCCATGACGGCCTATGATGTCATATATTTGGGCCAGCCCTATCTGCTGTTTGTGAGTATCGCTTTAGCGGTGGCTTTTCTGGCGGCAGGCCTGCTCTTCCATTTCGCCCAATTTGGCCGCCCGCTGATTTACGCTGTTGCAGGATCAACCGCCATGCTCGTCATGTTGTTTGCAATGAAACAGGTCTTTTTCGATATTCATATGATTGCCGGCGCGCGGGACGCCGTCGGAATTGGGATGCAAATGATTGCCGGCGCGATTGGCGGGTTGATATTTGCGTGGGTGAGTCGGGCGAGGAAAGAAGGAATATGATTTTTAGTCGGCGCTCCATTCTTATTCATAAATGGGTCTGTATAATCGCCAGCATCGTCTATGCTGTCGCAGCAGGAATTGACACCTTGCAAAACTACGCTGCGGCGGGGCAATCTTAATATGTTGAGACGGGCTCACAAATATATGTTGCTTATTTCTTGAAGGAGCTCGTTTACTCGACGATGTTCATTGGATCAGCGATTCTTATCGAACTCGTGGAACGCCTCGTTCTGAGGGCGCAAAAGCTGTCTCTCGAAGATTTGTATAACTAATAAACCCCCGGCCAGAGCGGGAGTTTATTATCTCTGTTTAGATATTATTTTTCACGAACATTACGTGTTCATTTATCACGAATACTAAGTATTCATGCTATCAAAGAATTCTGAATTCGTCTTCATATCTTTCAACTTGGACAGCAGGAATTCGATGGCGTCCATTGTGCCCATTGGGTTGAGTATGCGGCGCAGGACATAGGTCTTTTGCAGCTCATCCGCGGGCACCAAAAGCTCTTCCTTCCGCGTACCGGATTTTGTGACATCAATAGCCGGGAAGATACGCTTATCCGCGACTTTCCGGTCAAGCACAATTTCGCTGTTACCTGTACCCTTAAATTCTTCAAAGATGACCTCATCCATACGCGAGCCCGTATCAATCAAGGCCGTCGCAATGATGGTTAAGGAGCCACCTTCTTCGATGTTCCGCGCAGCACCAAAGAACCGTTTTGGGCGTTGCAGCGCATTGGCGTCCACACCACCGGTCAAGACTTTACCTGAGCTAGGAACAACCGTGTTATAGGCCCGGCCCAAACGCGTGATCGAGTCGAGTAGGATCACGACATCTTTGCCATTTTCCGTCAGGCGTTTGGCTTTTTGAATAACCATTTCCGCGACCTGGACGTGGCGCGTTGCGGGTTCGTCAAATGTTGAGGAGACAACCTCACCTTTGACGCTGCGCTGCATATCGGTCACCTCTTCCGGACGTTCATCGATCAGCAGGACGAGGACGTAACATTCCGGATGGTTTTTCTCGATAGAGTGAGCAATGTTCTGGAGCAGAACCGTTTTACCCGTCCGCGGCGGAGCGACGATCAAGGCACGTTGACCCTTACCAATAGGCGCGACGATATCGATAACGCGGCCTGATTGATCTTTGCGGGTCGGGTCTTCAATTTCCATCTGCATCCGCTGGTCGGGATAAAGCGGGGTCAGATTGTCAAAATGAACTTTGTTGCGCGCTTGCTCTGTTGTGGAGAAATTGATCGAGGTTACATCTGAGAGCGCGAAATACCGCTCATTTTCCTTGGGTGACAGAATTTCGCCGGAAATTGTGTCACCTGTTTTCAGGCCGAACTTCCGGATAAGTTTGGGATCGACATAAATATCATCGGGACCAGGCAGATAATTCGCTTCAGGCGCACGCATGAAGCCAAAGCCGTCTTTCAGGACTTCGAGGACGCCGGAGCCCGTCGTTTTAACTTCGTCTTCGGCCAAGTCTTTCAGCACACCAAAGAAGATGTCCTGCTTGCGCATGGAGGCTGCGTTTTCAATGCCGACTTCCTCGGCAAATTTAATCAGCTCTTTGGGTTTGAGTTTTTTAAGATCATCCAGCGAGATGGCCGTCATCTCATCAAGGTCTTGTTCAAGTAGGTTTGTCATGTGGTATTCTTTTGGTTTGGGAGAGTTTGCCATCCGAAAAGCCGCCAATGCGGAGATGTCAATTTAAAGTGGTTCGGAAATAGCGACAGGTCCAGGACGGCCTGTTTCTGAGCGCTGTATGGGCTATTCAACCGATTTGGTCAAGCGCCTACAATATTGCCCATCGAATGAGGGTTGCCACGACTGTGACGCAGACGACGCCCGCGAGCCAAAGCCCGACAAACCAACCGATTTGCTTGGCCGTTTTACGCATTAATGATAGCCCTCATCCGGGTCGACTTTCCCGCGAAACACCCAATAGGCGAAAGCTGTGTAACCCAGAATAAGCGGAATCAGGAAACAAGCCCCAACAAACATGAATATCTGTGATTTGAACGGCGTGGCGGCTTCCAAAATCGTGACATCCGGCGGGATGATATAGGGAAACATAGATATCCCGAGACCGACAAAACACAGAGCAAAGAGGAGAAGCGACAAAATAAAAGGCCTATATTCATGATGATGTGTCCGCAGTGAGGTCAGCATCAAAACGGCAATCAAACCAATGATGAGAGGCATCGGGATGGTCACGAACAGACCGGGCATTTCAAACCAACGGCTGTAATAATTCATGTCCAGGAACGGAGTCGCCAAACTGACCACACCGATAAAACCAAGCGTGGCGATACCAAATAAAAGCGCCAGTTTTCGTGCACGGGCTTGCACATCATCGCCTGTTTTCATGATCAGCCAAGTTGCACCGAGCAATCCGTAACCCACCACAACGGCAGCGCCACATAAAAGCGAGAAGGGCGTCAACCAATCCCACCATCCGCCGCCATAGGCACGGCCCTCAACAACGACGCCCTGCAGCAAAGCACCCAAAGCTATGCCCTGCGAGAACGCCGCCACAACGGACCCGCCGATAAAGGCCGCATCCCAATATTTCAGCCATCGCTTTGTCCGCCAGCGATATTCAAAGGCGACGCCGCGAAAGACAAGCGCCAGCAACATGGCGATGATCGGCACATAAATCGCTGGCATTAAAATCGCATAGGCCAGAGGGAAGGCCGCAAATAATCCGCCGCCGCCCAACACCAGCCAGGTCTCATTCCCGTCCCAAACGGGCGCGACCGTATTCATTAAAAGGTCGCGGTCTTTTTTCTTTGGGAAGAACGGATAGAGAATACCGAGACCCAAATCGAAGCCATCCAGCACGACATATATATAGACGGCCAGCGCCAAAAGGCCTGCCCATGCATAGGCCAGCCATGGCACGACTTCCATTCCGGTGATTGCAGCGTCGCCCATTAGTCGTGCACCTCATCCATATCGGTTTGGTCTTTCACCTGTTGCGCGGGCGTGATGCCGGACGTCCGGATTGGGCCGTCCTCTGCACTGACGCCTTTTTCACCATATTCGGGCGCATGCCCCATGAGGCGCAAGATATAGAAAACCCCTGCGCCAAAGACGAAGAAATAGACGATAATGAAAGCCATCAAAGACGCCCCTACAGCGGGCGCGGAAAGCGGCGAGGCAGACTCGCTGGTCCGCATCAAGCCATAAACCGTATAAGGCTGCCGCCCGACTTCTGTTGTGATCCATCCGGCAAGCACAGCAACCAAACCACTAGGCCCCATGAGAAGCGCGGCGCGGTGGAGGAGTTTGGAGTCATAAAGCTGACCCCTATATCGTTTCCAAAGCCCAAGTAGCCCAACCCCCAACATTAGAAAACCTATACCCACCATGATGCGGAAAGACCAAAACACAATTGCGACGGGGGGTTGGTCCTCATCCGGAATTGTGTCGAGGCCGTCCAGCGGCGCATTCAAATCATGTTTTAAAATGAGGGACGAGACTTTCGGAATGCCGACCGCATATTTTAATTCCTGATTTTCATCATCCGGAATGCCAAACAGATAAAGCGGCGCGCCATGTTCATGACTTTTATAATGGCCTTCCATCGCCATGACCTTTGCGGGTTGATGTTCCAGCGTATTGATCCCGTGAAGGTCGCCGAGAACAATTTGCAGCGGCGCGGTGAAGGCAATCATCCACATCGCCATGGAGAACATTTTCTGCACGCCGATATTTTCTCTCCGACCTTTTAGCAGGTGCCACGCCCCGACCCCGCCGACAATGAAAGCTGTGGTGAGATAAGCTGCCGTCAGAGTATGAGCGAGACGATAGGGGAAGGACGGGTTGAAAATAATCTCCATCCAATTCACGGGTAGGAATTGTCCGTTCTCCGCAATGATGTGACCTTGCGGTGTATGCATCCAACTATTCACGGATAATATCCAAGTCGCGGAGAGCGCCGTGCCAAAGGCGACCATGATGCAGGCAAACATGTGAAGCTTTGGGCCAACCCGGTCGCGCCCAAATAACATGATACCCAAAAACCCGGCTTCCAAGAAAAAGGCGGTCAGAACCTCATAGGCCATAAGCGGGCCAATAACAGGTCCGGCCCGGTCAGAGAAAACCGACCAATTTGTGCCGAATTGATAGGACATGGTAATACCGGACACGACGCCCATGGCGAAACTAATGGCGAAGATTTTTATCCAAAATTTGAACAGGCGTAGATAGACCTCATCCTTGGTCATCAGATAGCGGCCATTTAAAACCGCAAGATAGGAGGAGAGGCCAATCGTGAAGGCCGGAAAGATAAAATGAAATGCGACGGTGAAGGCGAACTGAATACGCGCCAATAGGATTGCGTCAAAACCTTCAAACATTCACGCCACCTTCCAGTGAACTTGCGATTTGCCTAATAAGATAGCCCTAGAAGCGCAGCGTCCGCCGCGCAAGATGACGTTTTGACATATCGGGATTGCAGCCCTGCGCGAGGCGGAATGTCACAGACGTTTCTTGACTCAGGTTAATTTAGGGTGCTGTTTCAAATTCTCAGGCCTATAAAATAATAGAAACGGCCGTCAAAAGGGTGATGACATGAAACAGATGCAAGGCTTGGACACGGTTTTTGTTGCCATGGAACGTCCCGTTGCGCCCGTCCATATTGGTTCCGTTCTTATCTATGATCCATCAACAGCGCCGGGCGGGTTTGTTCGGTTCAAGGATATTTTGTCTTTTATTGAGAACCGCCTGCATATGTCTGACACGATGCGTCAGAAAATGGTCAAAGTCCCCTTTGGCATTGATTACCCCTATTGGGTTCAGGACAGTCAATTCGACATTGAATATCACATTCGCCATGTGGCCCTACCCAAACCCGGTGATTGGCGTCAGCTTTGTATTCTCGCGGCACGGATTTTTGCACGTCCATTGGATTTATCACGGCCTCCTTGGGAGTTTACGGTTGTCGAGGGGTTGGACAATATTCCCGGTGTTCCGAAAGGGGCTTATGCGATTTTAACAAAGGTCCATCACGCCGCAATTGACGGCGTATCAGGCGTAGATCTGATGAATGTCCTGCACACTATGACGCCTGATATAGATGGACCTCTACCGCCCGACACATGGCGCCCGGAAGCCGACCCAAGCCAGATTGGCATGTTCATGCGGGGCTATGTCTCAAATCTCATCAATCCTTTCCGCCAAGCCAAAGCCATGCGCAACGCTGTGCCCGGTATGGTGAAAACCGCCAAAGGTCTGTTGAAGAAAGAGTTTGATTTTAAAGCCCTGCTCAACACGCCAAATACACGCTTTAACGGCACGGTCTCTCCGCATCGTATGTTTGACAGCCGGACCTTTGCGCTCAAGGATATTAAATCCCTCCGCGCTTTATCAGAAGGCGCAAAACTCAATGACGTGATGCTCTCGATCACAGGTGGCGCGATGCGGCTGTATCTGGACCGTTATGACGAGCTTACGGAACATTCGCTCACAACAATGGCGCCCATTTCCGTTCGGAGCGAGAGCGAAAAAGACACGATGGGAAATCAAGTCTCCGCTATGTTTGTGCCTGTCGGGTCACATATTCCATCGGCCCGCGAGCGCATGAAATATGTCACGGAAGAAACCGTCAAAGCCAAAGGGTTCACCAATGCCATGGGCGCACGGCAAATGACGGAAATGGCGAAGCTGGCCCCTGCCCCGATGATGAATATTGGCGCACAGCTTTTTTCCCGCTTGAAAGTCGCAGATTATATGAAACCGGCTGTGAACACGGTTGTGACGAATGTCCCGGGACCGCCCGTTCCAATTTATTCAACGGGCGCAAAACTTGTCGGTCTTCACGGCATGCTCTGCCTTGTGGATGGGGTAAAGCTCGGCCATGTCGTGCATAGCTATGTCGATGAGGTCACACTAGCCTTCACGGCTTGCCGCAGCGCGGTTCCGGATCCGGATTTCTATTCCAAATGTATCCAAGCGAGTTTTGACGATCATATGGACGCCCTGAAAGACATGGCTGTTCTGGAAAAAGCCAAACAAGCCAAGGCAGACGCCAAATCAAAGGCACAGCCGAAAAAGACGACCAAGGCCGAAAGCACGCGAAAAAAGATCAAGACCGATAGAACACTTCCAAAACCTGAGACAAAATCTCAGGCTAAGCCTAAATCCATATCCAAACCAAATGGGACTGCAAAAAAGCAGTAACGAACTGTTATCCAAATCCCTGCAAGGTCGGAAACGGCTTAAGGCTGGAGCTTCAATATCTAAGGACATCTTATGTCGATCTCTTTGACATCCTCAAAAATTGCACCAAAGGGTCTCGCCCAATTAGGTCTGTCCCGTAAAGGTCCGGCTCTATTTTGGACGCTGACTGAGGGCGGCCGTGCGAGTGTTGAGATGACAAGCTTCGTCCTTCTGCGCCGCCTGTTGAAGCGCTTACCAAAAGGTGACGGCCATCCGGTTATTTTCTTTCCGGGTTTTGTCGCAAGTGACCGATCCACAAAACCCATGCGCAAATTAATCGATGATTTGGGCTATGAAACCTATGGCTGGGGCTTGGGCCGCAATCTCAAATTCAATGATGTCCGCGAAGCCAAAATGAATTTGCTGCTGGAGAAAGTTTACAAAACGCATGGCCGGAAAGTGACTTTGGTTGGTTGGAGCTTGGGCGGGGTCTTTGCGCGCGAAGTCGCAAAATCCAATCCCGATATGGTGCGCAGCGTCATCTCACTGGGCAGCCCTATTTCCGGGGATATGGAACATTCCAATGCAGGCCGCCTGTATGAATTTTTCAACGGCAAACCTGACGCGAAAATGGAAGCGCGCCTAAAATCCATCAATGAAGCGCCGCCTGTCCCAACAACCTCTATCTATACAAAGACGGACGGCGTTGTGGCTTGGAAAGGTTCTATCCAGCGTCCCGGTAAAACGCCGTCGGAGAATATCTGTGTTCCGGCCAGTCATATTGGCCTCGGCGTCAATCCATTGGTCATGTATGCGCTGGCGGACCGCTTGTCCCAAGATGAAGATAAATGGGCCCCGTTTAAAGCTGAGGGTTTAAAGCGTTTCGCATTTAAATAAACCTTTGCTATATGACGATTTCAGTTGAACGGATATCCGCCCGATCAAAATGAAACCTATTACCGGATTCCTGTCTGCCTTGGCCTTTATGACGTTGGTCGTTCTGGCCTTTAATCCTTATTTGGTTTTAGCCCTTCAGGAGAAACTCCGTCTCGCTCCCGCACTCATTCCAGGTCCCTTGCCTGAAATTGAACCACGCGACCGGCCTGTTCTACCAAATACGGATATACCCGATGCGGAAAATTTGCCCCGCATTCCAAATTTTGACCGTATCGCCATACATGATGTGTGGGTTGGAGACACACCTTGCGGCCCTGAAATCTTCAAAGCGCCTGATAATTTGCCCGGTTTGGGATTGCGGCAAGACGGTCCATTATTGACGACGGCTATCGCGGCCGGGAATCGCCGCAATATCATTGGTCAACCCACCTATCTTTACAAAAGCGATGGCGGCGTCACCCTCAAATTGGTTGAACCTATCATTCAATATTATGATGTATCAGGCCGCCGTTTTCGAGATGTTCGAAACGATATTTTTGAACGCCAACCTTTGGAAGCTATTCGGCAATCGGGAGAGGACGGTGAAACCTCTTCCCCGGATATACCAAATACGCAACGTACCGGGCGTGTGCGGATTACAACGGTGGCTGATATACTCTCGCCTTCGACACTCTCTTACACACTCTCAGGATCCCGGCAGCGATATCGACTATTGGTCAATCAAACAGTTTTGACATCGGCATTTCTGATTACCCTGCCGCGGTGGAAAAATTACGATATGGCGTCCAGTTCCGACAAACAAAAATGGGACGATTTTCTGTGTAATGCGGCCCATCACGAGCTGGGTCATTTACGCATTCGTTTAGATATTCTAGCCGAGACCTTGGACGGATATGCTGCTCTGCCGCCTGCAAGTTCTCACGAAGAAATGGAAACACTGGTTCGCGAGTATCGCACTGACATCAGTGACCGCGTGCAAGAACGGCAGGACGCTTATCACATTTATAATGGCGGCGGTCTGCGCCGCGGTATGACCGAGCTGCCTTATGCGGAGTTACCCTTTCCTTGGCTGGAAAAACCGGAGACTAAAACGGCTGAACAATCGCCAGCACAACAATGACGATCGTCACCAGCGCCGGAATTTCATTGATGCGGCGGAAGAATTTTTCCGATTTTGGACGCCCTCCGTTTAAAAACCCTTTACGCGTCTTTGCCAAAAATCCGTGATAGCCGATTAATGTGAAGGCCAAAGCTACTTTCACCCAGAGCCAAAGGGCCACGCCGCCCGCATGCGCATTATAGCCAATCAAAACCAAGCCTAGCACAAAGGCGACAATCATGGCCGGGTTCATGATGATGCGAAGTAGTTTGGCTTCCGCCTCTTCCATCTTAGCTTCCAGCTCTCCGCCGGCTTGCGCCACGGAATGATAGACAAAAAGCCGAGGTAAATAGAGCAGACCCGCCATCCAAAAGATGACAGCTATGAGATGAAAGGCTTTGAGCCAGGGGTAAAGTATATCAAACATAATTCGGCTCGTTTCCTCGAACATGATCGACCACCGCCTGGACGT